>NZ_NASY01000005.1:0-3874 GCF_002075365.1 Anoxybacillus sp. UARK-01
AAATTATTATCCAAATTATTTATAAATACTATTAAAAGTCCAGATAGTTACAATATGATAATAGCGATTGGGTTTCTACTTCTTTACTGCGTCTATATTTCTGTTAAAGCTTTTCGAGGTAAAAAGTAATGAAAAACAGATGTTTTAAGTGTAACTAACAATAACGGTCTGGAAATAATCCAGTTTTTATCATTTTCCTTAATTCTATTTTATATAGAAGGATTCAGTGATAATCTATATTATTTTATTAAAATAGGTATTAGAGTAAAAATAATTAATAATTTGAGTTTTCTAAAGTATTTAACGTCCATATATTCTCATTAGGAACAGGAACTTTAAAGTTTGCTGAATAGAGGGCGCCAGGCACGTGTTGAATGACTGATCTGTTTTAATTCGCATTACTCAATGGGCATTCACGAGCGGGAAACTGAATACGGTGACGAATGCGAATGGCGATACATTCTACTACGTCACCAACTATCGCGGCGATGTCGTGCGGATGGTCGATGGAAATGGTGCGACGGTCGCGAATTACAGCTATGATCCATGGGGCAAAGTGTTGTCGGTTTCGGAAAATGCGGCAATGGCTGGACAACCGCTAGGATATGCAGGATATTATTATGATAGGGAAACGAAGCTGTACTACTTGCAAGCCCGCTATTATGATCCAGAGACGGCGAGGTTTATCTCAAGAGATCGAGATCCGGGAGACAAAGACGATCCGATCACTCAAAATGCGTATACGTATGCGAATGACAATCCGGTGATGCTGGTGGATCCGGATGGGAAGTTTGCTTGGATGATTCCTATCGCTATTGTTGTAGGACAAGCTATTGCCGATGGTGTTGCAATAGGAGCAGGACTGTACATGGGGAAAAGTTTGCCCCTTAGAGGCCCTAAAAAAGGAAGCTTAACTTTAAGAGATAAGAAAGGAAAAGTTATACAACGAAGATATTATGATAGTGCGGGAAGGGCGAAAAAAGACATGGATTATAGCGATCACGGAAATCCGAAACACCATCCTTGGGACCTCATCGACATAAATGGAAATGGGACGGAAAAAAGCCTAAAAGAGGAGGAGCAGAACCAATGAATAAAGGAAGGAGGTAGGAGATAAAATATGAGTTTAGAAAGATTAATAGAACTTATAGAAATTGGACATGATATAGAATTTATCTATAATGATGAACGTTATTCAATAACGAATACTCAAGTGGGTATTTGTTTTACAAAGTACTATAATTTGAATCATCAAGAATATACAAACGTAAGTGATTTTATAGATAATGCGTGGATTGGTGAAGAAAAATTAAAAGATATTGTATCTCAAATCGAAATCACTCATGTTTTTTAAATATTAAGTGTTCCTACATTGAGAATAATAACAAAATCGTCTGTAACTATTCAGCTTATTACTAGATAAATTCTGGAATAATCAAAACCAAAAGGGTATTTTCAATGATGGAATCGCTCTTTTTAAGTTAAGGAGTCGACATGCTGCGCATGAGGCAAAAATATGAACATCTTCGGGACTGCGAAACGTGCCTGAAATCTGTTGTTTCGTTTTAGATTAGGGGGCCAGGCACGTGTTGAAAAAATCAAAGTGTTTACGTATGATGACGCCGAGAACCTCCTTAAGGACGACCGCTACCAATACACATGGGACGGAGAAGGACGCCTGCTTTCAGTCAAAGACGTAAACGGCAACGAGGTCGCCAGCTTCACGTATCGCCCAGATGGACTGAGAGAAACGAAAACGGTGAATGGCGTGACGTACCATTATCACTATGACGGTTCGGACTTAATCCGCGTCACAGATGACAGCGGCCAAACCGTATGGGCGTTCACATGGGCGAATGGAAACCCAAACACGGTCACAAACCAAAACGGTAACACGTTCTACTATGTGACGAACTACCGCGGCGATGTTATCCGCATTGTCGACGAAAACGGCGCGACGGTCGCGAATTACAGCTATGACCCGTGGGGCAAAGTGCTTTCGGTTTCGGAAAATGCGGCCGTTGCTGGACAGCCGATAGGGTATGCAGGATATTATTATGATAGGGAAACGAAGCTGTACTACTTGCAAGCGCGGTATTATGATCCGGAGACGGCGAGGTTTCTTTCGAGAGATCCGTATCTGGGAGATTTGGATAATCCTATCACTCAAAATGGATATACTTATGCGAATAATAACCCGGTGATATATGTTGATCCAGATGGAAACAATCCGGTTTTTGCCGCTTTAGTTGGTACTATACTAAGGTTTGCAACCCCTTTAATTAGGAAATATGGTGCTAAAGCTATTCAATATGTAGGGACAAAGATAAGAAATTTTGCTTTGAAACTATTTAAAAACTTAACAGATCGCTATAGAATTACTTCAAGTTCGAGTGCTGTTGTTGTCATTTTAGATAAAAAGAACGGGAATAAGCGAGTCTTCAGCCTTGATTATCACGATAAGATTCCTCTTAGGAAGATAGGACAGAAAGGAAAAGTGAAAAATATAAAAGTATGGCATTACCATATGAATGATCCTAAAGTGCATTACGTATTTAGATGGTCTATTCCAAGTGGATATACTTTGTATGAAGAAAATTATTCCTATAGGCTAGTGTGGTGATAAACTATGGTTGCAATTAGCATTGAAGTGATGAAACCTGAACCGAATATTCATTATGAGCTCGTAAATGAGGCGGGCAATGAGCGAGTTTATCAAGTTTCTCTCTACAATGAAGATGACAGCAGCATTGAAAATATTAGGGATCTATTAATCAATTTTTTAACATTAAAAAATGAATTTCCGACATATATTTATTTTGAAGCATTTGATGACTTTGATGAAGATCTTAAATTCCATGGGGTAGATTTTCAAATTTTGAAATTGGGTCAGATAGAAAATAAGAAAAAGAACTTCTCTCCTATTTTTAAAGTAAAAGCTCAAAATATAGAAGAACTTCGGACAGTAGTAGATCAAACATATAATTTCGCGATTGCAACGCTTCCTTATTACATCACATTTACCAGTAACTTAAACTTTGATCTGCGTAAGTGGACTTTTCCCGAACAAGTAGCTATACCGAAGTTTGATTTTACAAGTCCCACCTCCTATATTTGGATAGGGTATGATGGTTTGTTCTTTGAATTAATTACAAATGAGGCAAGATATTTGGATAGTAGTGGATTTATAAAAGAGTTACCCAGATATGTTGAAGTGGTTGAAGTCATTGAGTCATATTGGTGTTATGTCAAGAAAACGGACACGTTAAACAGAGAGAAATAGCTGAACTTAGGCAGCTACTTTTCTCTGATTAGCGTAGTAAGCAGCCTCAAATTCATATGGCGATACATAGCCAAGAGCTGAATGAATTCTTTTGCGATTGTAGAAGCATTCGATGTACTCAAAAATGGCTTGTTTCGCTTCTTTCCGCGTGCGGAATCGATTCAGATAAATGCACTCTTTCTTGATTAGGCTATGAAACGACTCCATACAAGCGTTGTCGTAACAGTTCCCACGTCTCGACATGCTCACTTGAAAATGATGTTCCTGTAAAAGTTGCTGATAGTCATTCGAAGCATATTGGCTCCCACGATCCGAATGATGAATCACTCGTTCCGTTGGTTTTTCGCTGTTTAGAGCTCGTTGTAACGCTTTGATGACTAACTCTTTCGTCATTCGTGTATCGATATACCATCCTACCATCTTGCGAGTATATAAATCCATGATACTGGCTAAATACAACCAGCCTTCATCGGTAGAAATGTACGTAATATCTGCCATCCATACTTCATTCGGAGCCGTTGCTTGGAAGTTTTGTTTCAATAGATTGTCATATACGTTGTAAGGATGGTTACTGTTCGTAGTGGCTTTGAA
>NZ_NASY01000050.1:0-10000 GCF_002075365.1 Anoxybacillus sp. UARK-01
GATATAAACTCTTAATTGAAAGCATGCGATATTAAATAAAATTTTTCTGAAATAACAAAATACATTTTTTTTAAATTTTACATATAAAAGGATTGACGTATAATGGAAACATTGATATGATTAGGTTGTAGGAATTTTGTCGAATATTGACGAATAAACAAACAGGCACATAGAATTTATGATGGAGAGGAGATTATTTCAATGAAATCTACAGGTATCGTTCGTAAAGTGGATGAATTAGGCCGCGTTGTTATTCCAATTGAGTTACGCCGTACATTAGATATCGCGGAAAAAGATGCGTTAGAAATTTATGTTGACGATGAGCGCATCATCCTCAAAAAATATAAACCAAATATGACATGTGTCGTAACAGGTGAAGTTTCTGACGATAACTTCAAGCTTGCTGGCGGCAAAATCATTTTAAGCCGTGAAGGTGCTGAAATCCTTCTTAAAGAAATTCAAGAACAATTAGAAACATCAAAATAAAAGTTTCTCTAGATTTTCTAGAGAAACTTTTTTATTGGTGATATTCTTGATAGATTTCCCGTTTCGGCACCTTTCGATCTTTTGCTACTTCTTTTATTGCATCCTTGACGCTCAAATGTTTTTCATCAATATAATAATCAACATGTTCGCTGACTGAAAGCGAATGCCACCAATCGCTCACCTGTTCCTCATTTTCCTTTGCCCCTTCCACAATGATACAAAATTCGCCGCGAATCTCCCCGTTCTTTGTCCATTCGATTACCTCGCTTATAGTACCGCGAATAAATTCTTCAAACCGCTTAGTTAATTCGCGGCCTATCGCAATTTTCCGCTCTCCCATGACTTCATGCATCACCGCCAGTGTATCGGCCAATCGGTGCGGCGATTCATAGAAAATCATGGTGTCACGTATATTCTTTAATGCTTCAAGCTGTTGTTTCTTTTCTTTTTTCGCCCGATCAAGGAAACCAAAAAAATAAAAATGTTCAGTTGGCAGCCCAGAAGCAACAAGGGAGGTGAGCGCCGCATTCGCTCCCGGCAATGGTACAACAGGGCAACGCTCTTCCAAAGCGGCGGCAACGAGATCATAGCCCGGATCAGAAATAGCAGGCATTCCAGCATCGCTCACCAATGCAATCGTTTTTCCTTCTTGCAGCCATTCGACAATTTTTTTGCCAGCTGTATATTTATTATGTTCATGATAACTGATGATTGGTGTCGTAATTTCAAAATGGTTAAGCAACTTTTTCGTTTGTCTCGTATCTTCTGCTGCTATCATATCTGCTTCCTTTAACACCCGCAATGCCCGAAATGTTATATCCTCTAAATTGCCAATCGGGGTCGGCACAATATATAAAGTTCCTTGATGAGTTTGCTCTGCAAAGCTTTTCTGCTGCCAAACCATAATTTTTTCTCCTTTTTATCACATTCCATATAATATTTGTCTTACTTCTTCTGTATACTCATTATGATCATTATACACAATTAACGGTGGCAAAATTTTTAAATCAGGATTCCCATCTTTTATCCCTTCGATCAAAAGCGTATTGGCTTCCTTCCCCAGTTTGGGGTATACGAAACGTAACCGCTTTGGCTCTAAACGATATTTCCGCATCAGGGTCACAATATCTAATAAGCGACCCGGCCGATGAACAAATGCCGCTTTTCCTCCTTGCTTAAGCAGCTGGCTGCTAACCTTCATGACATCCTCTAGCGTACAATAAATCTCATGACGCGCAATCGCTAAATGCCTATTTTTATTCATTTCCTCCTCACTTACAGTCGGAAAATATGGCGGATTGCATGTCACCACATCATATTTGCTGTAACCGAGCTTCTGAGGCATGTCCTTAATATCTCCATGAATCATCTCAATTTGCTCTGTCAGCCCATTATATTGCACACTTCTTCTAGCCATATCATAAATTCGTTCTTGAATTTCAACACCGATAATTTTTCCTTTCGTCCTTTTGCTGAGCAAAAGTGGAATCACACCATTACCTGTACATAAATCAACAATATGGCCTTTTTGAATGGGCAAATATGCGAATTTCGCCAACAACACTGCATCTAATGAAAAGGCAAAAACAGATGGACTCTGAACAATGCGCATATCTTCATTTAAGAGATAATCGAGTCTTTCATCGTGCTGCAATTCAATCATCGTTCTAATCCCTCTTTCATGTTCTTTCAAGAAAAGAGCCTCTCCTTGTTGGAAAGGCTCCGTTATTACTTTTTATTTAAAAAAGACAAGCAAAATAAGCAATCTTCCGTACGAACGCTGCCATAATGAACATTGCAAATATGAAACCCTTCTTGATAAAGCCGCGCCAAATTATCATATCCTTCACCAATATCAATCGGCTTGCGTTCATTTTTTACCTTATGGCTTTTTTCTTTTCGTTTTATGCTGACCGCATCTTCAGTAAGTTGCTCGAGACGCATGCGCAAATGGCTGTTCTCCATTTGCAACTGCCGGTTCTCCTCAAGTAATTGAGCAAGATGTTCCTTCAGTTCAACAAGCTGACTATACAAATGGCTGATTTGTTCTTCCATACTTGTTACTGATTGAAAAATCTCTTTCTTATCCACGCAAATCCACCTCAATTAATCTGTGGCCTGAATCGACAAAACTCCTTCTTTTACTAGCTCATCAATGGTATATTCGACTACTCGTTCGTGCTCTGGCAATTCCACTTGCAGCACTCTTTCCAAAATATTTAAGCCAACTACTCTGCCGAGGCCATGCGGGGTTTCAATATATTCCCCTAAATCAGGCAACTGCTCTTTTGCTGTTTCATATTCGTCGTTTTCATATTTTAAGCAGCACATTAGCCGTCCGCAAAGACCAGAAATTTTGGTAGGGTTTAAAGATAAATTTTGATCCTTCGCCATTTTAATGGATACAGGATCAAAATCCCCTAAAAAAGTAGAGCAACAAAGCATTCTTCCGCAAGGCCCGATTCCTCCAAGCATTTTTGCTTCATCGCGAACACCTATTTGTCTTAGCTCGATGCGAGTGCGAAAAATAGCTGCTAGATCTTTCACAAGCTCACGGAAATCAACTCGTCCATCAGCTGTAAAATAGAAAATCACTTTATTGCGATCAAACGTGTACTCCACATCAACAAGCTTCATTTCAAGCCCGTGCTCTTCAACCTTTTTTAAACAAATTTGATACGCTTCCTGCGCTGCTTTTTTGTTTTCTTCAACGACCATTTTGTCTTTCGAATCTGCTATGCGAATCACCTTTTTTAAAGGCAAAACGATATCATTCTCATCCACTTGTTTATTTCCAATAACGACCTTACCGAATTCAATGCCACGAACAGTTTCTACAATGACAAACTCTCCGGTTGGAATCGTTAATTCTCCAGGATCAAAATAATAAATTTTTCCTGCTTTTTTAAAACGGACGCCTACTACATTATACAAACGGTCTTCCCTCCTTTAAGTTGAGGATAAGCTGCTCCATTAAAAGCTGGGTATTCATATTTGTATTTAAACGTGCTTTTGCTTGTAAAATCGTCGACATATTTTGGATCATTCGTTTTTGCGAACAGGCAAGAGCCCATTGCTGCAAGCTATCTAATCGATCGCAGTAAACAATGTTTTCAAGCTGATCGAGTTGCAAATACATTAGATCCTTATATAAATACAACAATAAATCCAGTCCTATATCCATTTGCTGCTTCTCTTGAAAATGGGGCATCCATTTTTCATGTATCATGAAAAGTGCATATGAGGGGTTTCCCTGTAATGCTTCATATAATTGTAACACTATTTTTCGGGCATCTGCAAACCAATCATCTCGACTTAATTCGAGAGCTTCTTCGCGATTGTTCGTAACATGTGCCGCAAGAAGGGCAAGATGGGGAGGAATTTGTTGTTCTCTTAAATAATCAGCGATGGCAGTAGGCGGCAACGTCCGAAATGATAAAACTTGGCAACGGGAAATGATGGTTGGTAACATGCGATGATATTGCTCTGTTAACAAAACCGCCGTTGTGCCTCGGTGAGGCTCCTCCAAAAACTTCAGCAAACTATTAGCCGCATTGTTTGTCATTTTATCTGCATGCCTAATGATGTAAAGCTTTTGGTTTGATTCGACTCCCGTTTTAGAAAATTCCTCTTGCAATGCTTCAATTTGCCCTTTTTTGATCGATTGACCATCCGGTTCAATCCAGTGTACATCCGGATGGTTTCCTGAATCGATCCTTCGACAATTTCTACATTCATTACAAGGTCTATACGTTAAACGGTTGAGACAAAATAAACTTTTGGCCAGCAATAAACTGACTTCTCTTTTGCCTGTTCCCCGTTGTCCTTCAAATAAATAAGCATGTGCCACACGCTCTTTTTCAATGCTGCGAGCGAGCATCTTCATCACAATCGGTTGATACTGCTCAAGCTGGTCCCAAAGAACAGCCACATCCATCACTCACTTATCTATGATCTAAAATCGAAAAACGCTCCCGTTTTGCATTGATCCTGCTGCTTATTCAGGATGATGAGACAGACATCGTCTTCGTTCAACTGCATCATATTTATTATGAAACAATAGCCGCAAAACGGGAGACCTTATTTTTATTCTAACATGTCTTATGAATTTCATCATTTTATGTTTCATGGTCGAACGATTTTTCCTGTTCACCAAGCTTCTTTAAGATAATATGGGCCGTGTCAGCCAACACCTCATCAACTGGTTTTGAAGCATCAATTTGTACAATACGTTCAGGAAAACGTTGGGCTAACTGCAAATATCCTTGCCGTACTTTATGATGAAATGACAAGCTTTCCATATCCAGTCGATTAATTTCACGCTGCTGGCTTTTACGAATTCGCTCTAAGCCTACCTCCGGTTCTAAATCAAAATAAAACGTCAACGATGGAAAGTATCCATCAATGGCAAATTGATTAATACTTAATATCTCATCCATTCCCAGCCCTCTTGCAAAGCCTTGATAAGCAAGGGAGCTATCAATAAAACGATCACACAATACAATTTTCCCGCTTGTCATGGCAGGAATAATTTTTTCTACAAGATGCTGTCTTCTTGCTGCAGCATATAATAAAGCCTCGGTTCGTCCATCCATTTTTATATATGCTGGATTTAAAATAATGGAACGAATTTCCTCGGCAATTTCAATTCCTCCTGGTTCTCTTGTCGCCACAACCTCCCAGCCCCGCTCTGTCAAAAAGTCCTTCAGCATAGCAATAATCGTCGTTTTTCCTGCTCCTTCTGGTCCTTCAAATGAGAAAAATGGTCCTACCACATCTGTCACCCTTTTCATTTTCTTTTTTATTATTCGAACACCTCAATTTGATGAAAATCGAGTCGTTTTCCTCCTTGGAAATGAGAACCGTATTGTCGTAATTCAAGAAGCGAGGCAATATGTTCTCCGTTAATGATTTCTCCAATAATCAATAAAGGAATCCCTGGGGGATACGGTATAATGGTTTCTGCTGCTATGAGCCCCTCTGCTTGTTCCACATGAACAAATTTTCTGTTTCGCTTCTTTAATGATGAATATGGAATGACCTCTGATGCTGCCGCAAACGAAATGGGCGAGACAGAATCAAGGGAACGGTCACAACGGTGAAGACCAGAAAATGCCTTTTTTATTTTTTCAATAATCTCCTCCAGATTTTCAAATAATGCTAAGGGATAAACAAAAAGAACATTCAATGGATCAGCCAATTCAGTAAAAATCCCTGCTTGCTCTAAACAGCGCTGCAATTCATAACCTGATAACGAGCTTCTTGTTTGAACCGTAATTTTTAATAAATCGGTCATCACACATGGATCAGTAGATTCCACTACCGCTATTCCTTCTATTCCATTTAATGCTTTTTTAAATAAAGATACTTGAGCTTGTATATGACCGATCTCTTCTATAGATAAATGAGCTAAATAGCTTCGAGCTAAATCAAGTGAAGCCATAATTGGATAAGATGGGCTGCTCGATTGAAATATTCGCAAAAAGTGATGCAGTTTTTCTATGTCGACTAACGAGCTGTTTACATGTAAATACGACCCCATTGTCATAGCCGGCAATGTTTTGTGAGCGGATTGTACAACCACATCAGCACCATATGTTATCGCTGTTGAAGGAAAAGGATCTCCTAATATAAAATGAGCGCCATGAGCTTCGTCAACAAGCACAGGGATGCCATAGCGATGGGCCATACTCACCGCTTCTTTTAGATCAACTGCCATGCCATAATAATTGGGGTTTGTCAAAATCAGAGCTTTAGCGTTAGGATAAGCTTCAATAGCCTGTTTAATTGCCTCGTTAGAAACATAAGAAGCCACTTTTACCTCATCATCAAACTGAGGAGAAAGAAATACAGGCACTGCTCCCACTAGCTGCAAAGCATGGATAATCGATTTATGGCAATTTCTTTGCACAATGACCGGCTCGTTTTCTTCACACGTAGCAAAAATCATGGCTAAATTGCCAACAGTTGAACCATTGATCAAAAAAAAGGTTTCATCCACTCCATACAACTCAGCTGTTAATCGTTGTGCAGCTGCAATCACAGACTCCGGTTGATGGAGATCATCCAATCCATTCAATTCAGTAACATCAATCCTTAATAAATGCTTATAATGGTTTTTTGATTCGTTTAAAAATACATTTCCATATTTATGTCCTGGTACATGGAAAGAAATTGGATGTGCAGAGAAATGCTTTTTTAAAGCCGTATATAAAGGTGTTTCTTGTTGTTGATAACTCATACGAAATCATTCCTTTTTTATTCTATCAATTAAATATATTAAAATAAAATAGGTCCTATTAATAGGACCTTAAACTATGAATATATTTCTCGATTGATAATTTTTTTTAGTTGCTGTAAATAAAATTGGTATTTGGGATCATCTATCTCTGTATGAACGATTTCTTGTTCACAATCGATACAAAGGAATTTTGTATAGATTCGGATGCCTTGATGCTTTAGTTGCTCACAAACAATACACGTATCACCTACTGTATGATTGGTCGTAGACTGGTTCAACTTCTCCACCTCCCATTTGTCAGGATTGCCATCTTTATGAGTTTCTATACTTACAAGATATGTATTTTTAGTTTGTTTGTATTAAGATGAAATAAAAAAACCTGACTAAACTGATGTTTGAATTGACCTCATAAAGTTAGACAGGTTATTTTGTTAGGCGGCTGTTTGGGCATGAGTTCGGAATTGTACCGGGCTCATACCTTTTAATTTTGCCTTCATTCGTTTGTGATTGTAATACTCGATATATTTTGCTAATTCTTCTTTAAAATGGACCACACTTTCAAATTCTTTTAGATATAAGAATTCGGATTTCATCATACCAAAGAAATTCGCAATGACTACATGATCGTAACAGTTACCTTTTCATGACATACTTTGTGTAATCTCTCGTTCTTTTGAGGATATCCCGATACTGGCGCATTTGGTAGTGTCAACCTTGGTCTGAGTGTAAGAGGAGGGCGTCACCATCTGTCAACTGTTCAAAGGCCTGCTCTAACAATTTCAATTCTGTAATTTGGTTTTTCTGCCTTGAAATTACGTTCTAAAATGTTTGGCGCAATCTTGCCGACTTTACCTTTGTCTGAACGATAGTTCTTTATACGAACAATACTTTTTAATCCCCATTTTTTTCATGATACGTTGCACCTTTTTGTGTCCACGATTTGTCAGTTCATCACGAATACGGCGGTAGCCATAACGACCTTCATGTTCATCATCAATCGCTTGAATGATTCCTTTCAGTTCTGCATCTGGATCGGGCCGACCAAAGTTTTTCACCCAATAATAATATGTGCTACGCGGAATATCTGCGAGTGATAGAAGTGCTTTCATCGGAAATGCATGCCTTAGTTCATAGACTACTTGCGCTTGGTCTTGTGTAAACTTCTCCATAACAAAACTGCACCTCCAATTGTTAGACACAACTAACAATTGGAGGTGCAGTTCAAACTGATGTTTAGTCCGGCTTTTAGTTTGTTTGCCTAGCAACGTCCTACTCTTGCAGGGGCGTTAGCCCCAACTACCATCGGCGCTGGAGAGCTTAACTTCCGTGTTCGGGATGGGAACGGGTGTGACCTCTCCGCCATCGTCACTAGACTATTCGAAGGATGGTTCCTTCAAAACTAGATAACAGATCAGAAAAGAAAGGATAGGCGGTGCTTTTCTTGATGTCTTGCTCCCTTTTTCGTATTGGTTAAGTCCTCGATCGATTAGTATCCGTCAGCTGCACGTGTCGCCACGCTTCCACCTCGGACCTATCTACCTCGTCATCTTCGAGGGATCTTACTTGCTTATGCAATGGGAAATCTCATCTTGAGGGGGGCTTCACGCTTAGATGCTTTCAGCGCTTATCCCTTCCGCACATAGCTACCCAGCGGTGCCCTTGGCAGGACAACTGGTACACCAGCGGTGCGTCCATCCCGGTCCTCTCGTACTAAGGACAGCTCCTCTCAAATTTCCTGCGCCCGCGACGGATAGGGACCGAACTGTCTCACGACGTTCTGAACCCAGCTCGCGTACCGCTTTAATGGGCGAACAGCCCAACCCTTGGGACCGACTACAGCCCCAGGATGCGATGAGCCGACATCGAGGTGCCAAACCTCCCCGTCGATGTGGACTCTTGGGGGAGATAAGCCTGTTATCCCCGGGGTAGCTTTTATCCGTTGAGCGATGGCCCTTCCATGCGGAACCACCGGATCACTAAGCCCGACTTTCGTCCCTGCTCGACTTGTAGGTCTCGCAGTCAAGCTCCCTTCTGCCTTTACACTCTTCGAATGATTTCCAACCATTCTGAGGGAACCTTTGGGCGCCTCCGTTACTCTTTGGGAGGCGACCGCCCCAGTCAAACTGCCCACCTGACACGGTCTCCCACCCCGATCAGGGGTGCGGGTTAGAACTTCAGTACGACAAGGGTGGTATCCCAAGGGCGACTCCGCCAAGACTGGCGTCCTGGCTTCTCTGTCTCCCACCTATCCTGTACATGACGTACCAAAATTCAATATCAGGCTGCAGTAAAGCTCCACGGGGTCTTTCCGTCCTGTCGCGGGTAACCTGCATCTTCACAGGTACTATAATTTCACCGGGTCTCTCGTTGAGACAGTGCCCAAGTCGTTACACCTTTCGTGCGGGTCGGAACTTACCCGACAAGGAATTTCGCTACCTTAGGACCGTTATAGTTACGGCCGCCGTTTACTGGGGCTTCGGTTCGCACCTTCGCTTTGAGCTAAGCGCTCCCCTTAACCTTCCAGCACCGGGCAGGTGTCAGCCCCTATACTTCGCCTTTCGGCTTCGCAGAGACCTGTGTTTTTGTTAAACAGTCGCTTGGGCCTTTTCACTGCGGCTCTCTCGGGCTCAACACCCAAGAGAGCACCCCTTCTCCCGAAGTTACGGGGTCATTTTGCCGAGTTCCTTAACGAGAGTTCTCCCGCGCACCTTAGGATTCTCTCCTCGCCTACCTGTGTCGGTTTGCGGTACGGGCACCTCTCACCTCGCTAGAGGCTTTTCTTGGCAGTGGAGGATCAGGGACTTCGGTACTTTGATTCCCTCGCCATCACGGCTCAGCCTTGACGCCAGACGGATTTGCCTATCTGGCAGCCTAACCGCTTGGACAGGCTATTCCAGCAGCCTGCTCACCCTACCTTCCTGCGTCCCCCCATTGCTCAAACGGTGAGGAGGTGGTACAGGAATCTCTACCTGTTGTCCATCGCCTACGCCTTTCGGCCTCGGCTTAGGTCCCGACTAACCCTGAGCGGACGAGCCTTCCTCAGGAAACCTTAGGCTTTCGGTGCAGAGGATTCTCACCTCTGTTTTCGCTACTCATACCGGCATTCTCACTTCTAAGCGCTCCACCCGTCCTTCCGGTCGGGCTTCGACGCCCTTAGAACGCTCCCCTACCGATGACGCAAGTCATCCCACAGCTTCGGTGATACGTTTAGCCCCGGTACATTTTCGGCGCAGAGTCACTCGACCAGTGAGCTATTACGCACTCTTTAAATGG
>NZ_NASY01000050.1:15000-62075 GCF_002075365.1 Anoxybacillus sp. UARK-01
CTATTGTCATCATTTTCTATAAGGCAGTCTTAGATACGATTGACCGGCAAACTTTTAATCAACTGTTCGCCAACCTTCTTTTATACGATTGGCATTATGACGAAGATTTAGGAGTACAAACAAAAACCGGGAACGACTACATTCCCGGCGATTGTCTATATTTTAAAAATCCTGATGTCGATCCAGAAATGCCTCAATGGCAAGGAGAAAACACCATTTACTTAGGAGACGACCTTTATTATGGGCATGGGATCGGAATCAAAACAAAGGATGAAATTATTTCAGCACTCAATAAACGGCGAAAAAAAGCAGCGAAAAAGTCAGCTTACTTATTAGAACAAACAACAAGAGTAGATTTTAAATATTTAAGTAGGTTTGCAAATAGCGAGCAGCGCATAGCTTTGCCATTCGATCCAAGCCGTCTGTTCATTGGGAAAATCGGTTCATCCACTTTCTTGAATTTGTAATGTTTTTTTTCGATTTTCACTCCATAAATATGTGCCGATGCCCAATAAAATTAAGGAACCGCCAATCCATTGCGATTGCTGGATCATTTCTCCAAGTAAAAAATAGGCTAAAATAGCTGCACCAACAGGTTCAAATAAAATTCCCATTGAAATGGTCGCAGCACTTACCCATTTTACCGACCAATTCATTAACGAATGGCCCAGCAAAGTAGGGATGATAGCAAGTAAAATAAAACAAAGCCAATCTGTTTTTTTATAAGAAAATAGAGGATAGCGAAAGCAAAGCACATAGAGCAGCAGGGTGAGAGAGCTGATTCCATACACAACATATGTATAGATCGTCAGCGATAGTCTTTTTCGTAAATCCTGTCCAAACAGCCAGTATCCTGTAATCATCATGCAAGCAAGCAAGGCTAGCATATCACCGAATAGCGCCTGTCCGCTTATTCGAAAATCTCCCCAGCTAATGATGGTGCTTCCAACAATCGCAAGCAAGCCGCTTAACAACGCGCCAATCGTCAATCTTTCCTTAAAAAACACGTAGCCTCCAGCGAATGCAAACAATGGTTGCAGCGTCACAAGCACAACAGAGCTTGTTACCGACGTATAGTTTAAAGATTCAAACCAGAGAATAAAGTGAAAAGCTAACAATACACCAGAGATAGCAGAAAACCACCAATCTCTTTTCGAAATTTTCAATAGTTCACGCCAAGCCGGGAGAAACATCGGAGTCATCAGTAAAACTGTGAAAAAAAGACGGTAAAAAGCGATTACAGCTGCAGGAGCGTGCGCCCATTTTACTAAGATGGCCGATGTTGATATCGAGAGCGCACCGATAAAAAGAGCGAGATACGGCTTAAATAAATTTTGTGATTGCATCATCCATCCCTCGTTCAACGTTTTATAATTTATAATGATTATAACATTGACTGAAGAAGAAAAGGTGATAAAATATGGATTTTCATCTTTTTATGAAGCTAGGAATATCAACAGTATTAGGCCTTGTGATCGGCATCGAGAGAGAATTAAAGCGAAAGCCGGTGGGATTAAAGACATGTTTAGTCATTTCCATTGTGAGCTGCTTATTAACGATTGTTTCTATTGAGTCGGCATATGTATTTCCTTTAAAAAACCGCATGGCCATGGACCCGCTTCGTCTTGCTGCGCAAATTGTATCCGGCATTGGTTTTTTAGGAGCAGGCGTCATTTTGCGACGGGGGAACGACAGCATTTCAGGTCTGACAACGGCTGCTCTTATTTGGGGAGCAGCCGGAATCGGCATTGCCGTTGGGGCGGGATTTTACTGGGAAGCTATTTTAAGCGTGGGATTACTTATTTTAAGCGTAGAACTCATTCCTCTTCTCACCTCTTTTTTCGGCCCAAAGCAGCTGCGAGAAAAAGAGTTTGTTTTACAAATTACTATTTCTAATAACGATCATATTGATGATGTGATTTCTGCCATTAACCAGCAAATCATTGATATAAAAACGGTTCGAATTAAAGATTTTGATGATCATCATCATCTTATTAGACTAAAAGTAGCTGTCGATCAGAAAAAATCAATAACGGATGTCTATTATTCGCTTCGCAGCATCTCATCCATTGTTCATATTGATATTGAAAGTGGTTAATGGTGGACAATCCAAGAATGCAATGATCCATTATTTTACTAAAAATATGGAATAATTGAGCTAGACACAAGCGTTTCTGCCAGATGCATGCCCAGTCGGCAAGCGAATGGCTTGCCGACTATGGCAGAAAAGCGAGGAATCAAGCGATGCCAATTGTTTTTTATTGAATCATCAACACACCTGACATTCCATTAAAGTGATATCATTACACTTGATTACGCCGCTTAAACGAAAAGGCCGAAAGATTCACTCGACTCTTTATAAATTGAGATCGTGATTTTACTGAGGAATACTTACTCTATCTTAAACTTTGCAATCATCTCTTGAAGGTGATCAGCTAAACGTTTTAGTTGAATGTTCTGCTCCTTTAAGTAATCAATAGTATGGTTTTGTTGAATAGCAGAAGCAGAAATCTCCTGAATCACCGCTACCCCTTGTTCAGAAATAGCCGCAATTTCCTGAATGGATGTCAAAACCTGATCGGAGGATTGGTATAGATCTTCTGTATTTTTGGCGATAGCATCCATTCCTTTTGTTAACTGCTCTACGGATTCATAAATCGCATGAAATAGTCGGCCATTATCTTCAGCAATCTCCACCCCTTTTACAATATCTTCAAAATCTTGCTGATTTAGCTGAAGCACCACTTTAGCCTGTTCGTTCATTTCCTCTATCGCTTGAGAAATGACTTGAATGGATTCGTCGGTTTGATGGGCCAGCTTCTGAACTTCTTGAGCTACGACCGAAAATCCTCTCCCTGCATCTCCAGCGCGGGCTGCTTCGATGGAAGCATTTAAAGCCAGCAAATGAATCTGCGATGAAATCTCTTGAATCATTTGAATAATGTGGTTAATCTGTTTTAGTTTTTCCCCAAGATCAGACAGATTTTGTTTACTCGTTATTCCATTTTGTTTAATTTTACTCATTTGTTCTGTAATCATTTGTACTTGAATGTTCCCTTTTTCCGCCTGCTCTCGTGCCTGACCTGTAAGGTTTTTAATCCATTTTGTTTGCTCGTCGACATTAGAAATAGACATCGACATTTCAGAAATCATATGAGAAATGCGATCAATATGATGCGCTCTTTCCTCTGATCCTTTTGCTTCTTCATTTGTGCTGACAGCAATTTGCTGCGATGCTTGAGACAATTCGGCAAAGGACCCCAAAAGAATTTCACTGCTTCCATGGATGGTTTGTGAATTATCGCTTACTTGCTGAATGATATGGCTTAAATTTTTTCTCATTTCTTCAAAACTGGCTGCTAAAATGCCGATCTCATCTTCTCGTTTCATCTTGATCGGCTGGCTAAGATCCCCATTAGAGAGACGCTTTGTGTACTGTACTAATTGTTTTAAAGGCTTGTCTATTCGATTTCCGATGAATAGCGCCAGTATGATGCCAGCTGCAATCATCACCGCAGTTAAAATGATCGAAAAGGTCCATATCCAATGCTCGAGTTGCTTAATAAACTTAGCACTCATGTCCACGCCAATGATCGCATCCGTTCCCCGCACCGGCATAAAAAAGGATTTATGGACTCCCCACTTATCTTGGTAAATGCTGCTTAAAATCTGTTCTTTTTGTTCATATGATTGTTTTTGTTCCTCTGTAAACGGAGACTCCACCATAAATTCGTCGCTGTCATTTAAAGCGACAATGACATCTCGCCCATTATGTCTCGCCAATACATATACATACTCAATTCCGTTTTTATTTTTAATAAATGAGTCAAGCTCTTGTTTAAGCTCCTCCCCATATTTCTCTGGAAAGGCAATAACATTTTGAATAAGAGTTGGATCAAGTTTTTCCGCCAATGTTTCACCATTTTCAGTTAAGCGCTCATCAAACTGTGGAATTACATGATCTTGGATAATGTAACTAGACACATAATAAACAAAGCCAAATGCAACGACGGAAAATAGAATAAAAGGCAAGATAAAACTTATAATAAGCTGAGATCGAATCGATTTTCTCCAAAGCATCTTTTTCATTCTTTAGCCCCTTCTCCCGAATATTGAAGTTCCTTTCTGTGGATAAATGCTTGTAAATCGAGCCGCAGCAACCGATAAAGCTCGTCCATTGTTTTGCTTTTAAAAAATACGATCGCAAAAGTTCGGTCATTTGCTGCTTGTATCGGCCGGTATTCTAAGATGTGGTCAAACTGTTTTTGAAATAATGGGTGATTAATGGATTGAATCAAGCTTTGAGAAATATGCATAGGAATTTCGGCGCAAAGGAAGCTATAGATGTGATCGTCCATATGTTGAAGCGTTCTGTTCCAGTCCGGGCATGTTCCTCGGAAATAGTGTTCATATACATTGCATCCATAAGCATAGAATCCGAGATCTGTTGTACCTGCTCCAGCAAACCGAAGCGGGTTCACTTCAATCGGAATTATGCTGTCATTGTTTTTTCTAATTTCAAAATGAATAGGAAAGTTTTTTAATGGATAAATTTCTTGAAACTGATGCATAAACGCAAGAATGTCATCGTAAATCTCGGCAATCACCTGCTTGGATGTATAATAAATCCGGTCTGATGTATCATATTCATCTTTAAACAATCGTTTAAAAACATTTAAAATCACCGGATGACCGCTGTGGTCATAATAGCCATCAATCGCGTATTCTTCTCCAAAAATCCATTTTTCAATTAAAATACTTTCTCCATCAATAACACTTTGATACATATTCTCCGCTACAAACAGTTCTGTTTCTAACTGCCGCAACGCCGCTTCCCATTCATTTGCGCTTTTTACTTTATATACGCCTACGCTTGAGTACCCTTTGCTGGGCTTTATGACAACAGGAAAAGGGATCTCATCAATCGAATGGCTGTACAGCTCATTCCTATCCGCAACTTTGTAAAAATAATCTGGATACATTTTTTTCAAAGCAGAACGAAAAAGCCCTTTGTCTTTTAACTGTTTGGACCAACGGTTTTGCACGCTATCTGGGGCATATGATTCAAGCAATTTTAAACAGCTTTCTGAATTCGTTAATAGTTTTGTTTGCTCATTCATGAGCCCAAAAAATTCTGTCTCGTCTAATGTCTTTAAGCCATTTAAAGAATTCGATGGATTCCCCTGAACCAAAACAGGGATATCCAATTCTTGCAATGATGCAAGCAAAATCGGTGAAATAATTTGATCATTGATAAGAATCATCTTGATGCACCTTTCTAATAAATAAAAATTAGTACTATAGAAGCACGCTCGTCCATGCTACATCCATGTCTTATCATGTTACTCTAACTGTACAAAAACATTAGGTTGACTATACCGCAATGAAACCAAAGCACTACTCCTTTCACTATTATTTTAGTAAACTATTTCTAACATTTTCTTTATCGTCAGGACTGGAGTAATTTTTAACATATTCCACTGTTATTACTCTATTGTGTAAATTGGCTCATTTCAGAAAGTATTTAACTTTTTCCAATAAACTTTCCTCATTAGGAAATTTGTTCAGGGAATTTCGGTTGTTTATGTCTTCTTTCTCTTTATTTAAAGCGATCATCTATCGAGCAATACAATCAAACTAATTGTCCTTCGTGCTGTAATAATTATGATGAATGGACCGTATTAAAACTCACGATCGGGAGGCAAATCGGCTCGCCGGCTTCAGATGAAAAGCGAGGAATCCGGTATTGTTCATTGGTTTTTATTGGATGATCAACACGCCTGATCGTTAGCTGCAATGAGGCACAGTCCATTTAACACTATGAACATATTGAAAAATAAAGGCCAAATCATTCCCATCTCTATCCAACTTTAATGACCACTTTCTCAATACCCATTTGTCGTTTTGTATAATACAATTTTTATCGTATATAATCCAATTTTACAAAGGAGGAAATTTATGAAAAAGAAAGCTACTTTTATTTTAGCAGCAGGTTTAACGTTTAGTGCCCTTCTTCCATCATCGTATGCGGCCGTACAATCTCCCGCAGCACAAAAGCATGCCCACCAGAAAATGCAAATCCTCCAAGAAAACTGGGATGCGAAAAACGGTGCTCCAGAATTTCTATCCGGAAAGCTATCTTCACAGTCTTTTAAAAGCGAAAAAACGATCCGGGAATTTTTGAAAAACAATCAAGAAATTTATCAGATCAATCCTGACACAGAGCTTACATTAGTCGATGTGAAGACCGATGAATTAGGCATGACCCACTATAAATATGTTCAGTCACTCAATGGCGTTCCGATAGATGGCGGAGAATTTTTAGTCCATACGGATAAAAACGGGATTGTCAAAGCCACGAACGGAAAGCTCCGTCCTAGCGCTTCGGACAAATTTAAAAACAAAACAGCCGCTAAAATTTCGGATAAAGAAGCCATTGACTTGGCTTGGAAGCACATTAATGTAACGAAACAAGAAACCGAGGTCAAAGAGGATAACGCACCTTTAAAAGAAAAAGCGGATGTCGCCAATACGGTGGAAAAAAGCAAACTAGTTGTTTACGAGAAGGATGGAAACTACTATTTGACCCACAAAGTAGAATTGCAATTTATTTATCCGTATCCGGCCAATTGGAAAATTTACGTTGATGCAAATAACGGCAAAATTGTCGATGCCTACAACGCTGTAGCCGAAGAGGCAACAAGCGGCTATGGCTACGGAGTATTGGGAGATTATAAACGTCTTAACACTTATTATTCTAACGGCACCTATTATTTATACGATGTGACAAAGCCGATGTCAGGGGTCATCGAAACACGCACGGCGCAAAATGGCACGAGCTTGCCTGGCTCCTACTCTGTTGACAGCGATAATGCATGGACTGCTTCTTCACAACGTGCTGATGTAGATGCCCATTATTATGCAGGAGTCGTCTACGACTATTACAAAAACACGCATAATCGCAATAGCTTTGATAACAACGGAGCAACGATTCGCTCAACGGTTCACTATAGCAATAGATATAACAACGCATTTTGGAACGGAGTACAGATGGTTTATGGAGACGGGGACGGAACGACGTTCGCTCCTTTATCAGGCGGACTCGATGTTGTCGCACATGAGTTAACACATGCTGTCACTGATCGAACAGCAGGGCTCGAATATCGCAACCAATCAGGCGCATTAAATGAATCAATGTCAGATGTTTTCGCTTGCTTTGTAGATTCAAATGATTACTTAATCGGAGAAGACGTCTATACACCTAACGTTTCCGGCGATGCTTTAAGAAGCCTTTCTAATCCTCAAGCATACGGACAGCCAGCTCACATGAACGACTATGTATACACCTCTTCAGATAATGGCGGAGTGCATACAAATAGCGGTATTCCAAATAAAGCTGCCTATTTGACGATTACTGCAATTGGCAAGGAAAAAGCAGAAAAAATTTATTATCGAGCATTAACTGTCTATTTAACTCCAACAAGCAATTTCAGCAATGCTCGAGCCGCTTTATTACAAGCTGCTGCTGATTTGTACGGATCCGGCAGTTCAACATATAATGCGGTGGCCAACGCTTGGAACCAAGTAGGAGTATATTAAACCTCCTCCAAATAGAGCCAAAGCCAAAAGAATATGATTTCTTTTGGCTTTGGCCTTCTTTCATCTATCGAATGATGCAACCCGCTTCACAAGCAGAATCTCATTTTTTCGACGGTCAGAGGCTAATCAAGGTACCGTTCGCTTGAAGGGCGGAAATCTACTTAGCAAATGTATGATGACATGTTTTGGTCAGTGTTTCGGCAAAAATTCCTCAATGATATGGCTGTCTCCACCATGAATCTGATTGGAAGCTAACAACTCTTTTTCCGTTAATAATTGAAATCCATACCTTTGCAGCTCGCGTTTTTGAATTTCAGACAACTGCTCATAAGACACAATAGCCGGTGTCCCCGACGATTTATAAATTAGGTTTTTCGTGACTGGACATTGGAATACATCAGCGACAAATCCTTCTCCATCTTGGATCGTAAATAGACGAATCGGCATTACATTCATACTTTCTCCCTCTTTTCACTGTTTGTTGGCCTTTATAAGTACTGACGATTTATCTATTATATTTCCCACCAACCGACTGTCTATACGATGCGTTTTCCTACAATGATAAGATCTCGCTCCACGCCATCTAATTCCGCAACTTTCGGAAAATGCCCCCATGTAGTAAAGCCAAAATGAGAGAAAAGACGCAAGCTTGGTTCGTTATGGGCAAAAATAAATCCGAGTAGCGTTTTAATATTCAGCCTTGGGCATTCATCAATGGCGGCTTGTAACAATTGCTTTCCCATTCCTTGTCCGCGATATTGTTCAGAAATATAGATGCTGATTTCCGCTGTATGCTGATAAGCAGACCGTCCATAAAAAGACTGAAAGCTGAGCCATGCACATATTTGCCCCTCTTTCTCAACGACCCATAGCGGCCGGGTGTCAGCAGAATGTTCCCAAAACCAGCTTTCTCTGCTCTCTACCGTTATCGGTTCTAAATCTGCTGTGACCATTCTTGAGGGAATGGTTTCGTTATATATACGAACAATCGCCGAAAGATCCTCATAACGAGCATCCCTAATAATCAATGATTCCTGCATACTTCCCATTCCTCCTTAAGCATTTTATTTGCAAAAATACATAAAAAGGGAGCATACTTAAATATTATTTAAAGCGAGTGACTGAATCTTCCAGAAGCGCTGATTTTACTTCTTAATAAAACATGAAAGGAGGAAGCAGATGAATAAGACACTGATCGTGTATTTAGTGTCGCTTGCTGCATTTCTTGGTCCATTTACACAAACGATCTACACACCTATTTTACCAGAAGTCACAAAAGATTTTGGCACATCTTCATTTTTGGTGAATTTGACAATCTCCATTTTTACTTTGTTTTTAGCACTCATGCAGATCGTTTATGGACCTCTTACAGATACAAAGGGGCGAAGAAAGGTTCTTTTATTTGGTATTTTTATTTATGTACTAGCATCTCTTGGCTGTTTCTTTTCACATTCCATTTCTATCTTGCTCGTCTTTCGCGCTCTGCAAGCCATTGGAATTGCGGCTGGCTCCGTCGTTGCTGCTACGGTGATCGGCGATTTATTTGAAGGGAAAGCAAGAGGAAAAGCGATGGGAACGTTTCAAATGATGGTTTCGCTTGGCCCGGTCGCAGGGCCGATCGCTGGAGGCTTTATTGGGGGAAGCTTTAACTTTCATACCGTCTTTCTTGTCCTTGTATTCGTAGGCGCTGTTATTTTCCTGTTCAATTTTATTTTTTTAAAAGAAACTAAAACGGAAACAGGCTCTACAGAACGCTTCCAGCCACGGGATTTTGTTTTTATTTTAAAAAATCACACGGGCGCGTCCATCATTTTATTGGGCTTTACGCAATACTATGCGCTATATAACTTTTTAGTATTTTTGCCAAACATTTTGAACGACCGATACGCGCTTCCAGCAGAACAAAAGGGAATCGTGTTTCTATGCATGTCTTTGTTTATTGTCGTGGGCAGCTTCGTCGGCGGAAGGATACAAGGACGCTTCCCAAGCCGAAATGTGATTGTCACGACCGCCTATTTAAATGTGTTGGCCGTGTTCTTATTTCTTTTAGTTTCACATATAGCGCTCCCATTACTGATTGTTTCCATCATGCTATTTGGATTCTTCCTAGGAACCTCTTTGCCTGTACAAACAACTCTTCTTACGCAAATATTTCATTCCAACCGATCTACTGCTATTGGGGTCTATAATTTTTTCCGATATATTGGAATGGCGTGCGGACCTATAATCGGGAGCTGGCTTCTTAAAATCGGCGGATATGATACGATCTATGGATTTGTTGATGTGCTGTTTCTCTGCTGCTCGTTAATACTTATGAAGCAATTTGGCAAAGCAGCCTATAAGCCGCAATAATCCAACGTTTCTAGTGGTCATTTAGGGAAGGACGTTCGAACAAGATTTGTCCTTTCCCCCATTGAACCATATCGCTTTTCGTGGCCAACAAACTCGTAGGTTGAAAACATATTATAAGACTCTTCCGTTGAAAAATGAAGAAATTAAGGTAGCTGGAGCATCATGGATATGAGGCCTTGCTGTTTCGGCAGCCGGGTGTAAGACTGAAAGCAACGTTCTCAAACCTTCGTCACACAGATGCGTGACGAAGGCAAATTCACAAATTCGTTTCCGGTCGCCGCTCTTCCAAAGATCGTTCGTCTCTTTTTTACTAGCGTTGATATAGCGTGAACGGATGCTCCGGCTAACATATCGCCCCATTTCTGCCCTATAATCTAAACTTCCAAAAATCAAAAGCCCTTTCTCCTCCGCGTCTGATCGTTTTGCCCAGGTGGTAATGGATAAGATGGAAGAGAAAAAATACGAAGCACAGCTTGTTAGGGGGTTGGAGGCATGTAGAGATGATGGGCAACTAGGCTGAAAGATTCACTGTCCATGATTTTTTATTCCTCATCCCGTTCTCATGTTGCTACCATTTTGTTTTAAAAGAAGGAGCCATTGCTTGAAGCCACCCAAGCAGTTCACGCTCCTTTTGCCAAAAAGCAAGATGTTCTTTTGCATATATGACAGCTTCATTTTCATCGCCAAGACTATAAAACGAAGGAGAATTTGTTGGAGGCCGCTTCTTTTTCAATACATAATCCATCACATACTCATTTGTTTGCCAAGCTTGCTCTAACAATTCCTCCATCTCTTCATGAAGACCGTATCTCAAGTACGCTAAAAGCAAGCGATTATAGCTGATGAAGGCAGTGGGCTCATCATACTGCTCTATCAGTTCTTCTGCTTTTTCGTATTTTTCCGTTTCTAAATAAGCAGGCAACAGCACATAGCGAGTTCCTTGATTGTCGTTAAAATCTAATTGAAGCAGCTGCTCATACTGCTTAATCGCTTTTTCTTTTTCTCCGAGCAGCCAAAGTGCCTGTGCGTACTTTTCTTTTGCTCTCATATATGATCTTGTTTCCGTTATCATCCAGAAATGACCTTTATAGTCACGGAAGAAGCTCTTTCCAAGCTCCTTTTCTCCCGCTTCCATTCCTTTTTGATAATAGGTCACCGCTTCCTTCAATGTCGTTGCTTCGTCACCTAAAATATTATAAGCAGCTGCACTATTCGGGTACAAACGCAAAGCTTGATGCACAAGCTCCTTTCGCCTTTTTGGATTTACTTCGTGAAATGCTTGATCAAGCAATTCTTGTGCTTGTTCTCTCAACGATTCGCTCTTTTTATTAGTAAGCATCGATTGAACAAACAAGTGTCCTTCTTGAGCTGCTGAATCGTTTGGTTTCTGTATGAGACGACGAATATTATGCCTGTTTGGTTCAGTCGTGATTTGCGAATGGGGAATGAACTCTGGGGTTAAAATGCGTCCTTCTTCAAAATGATCTATTTTTTTATATATTTGTGCGATAAACTCTGCCATAGACTCTTCCATTTCGCGATATTTGATAGCCATGCTCCTGCTGGAAATCCTGTAGCATTTTGCGATCTCTTTCTGTGTTGCCGCTTGGTACGGAATCACAATGACAAGAGTTAAATAATGGATAGCAGCTGCATACAGCTCCGGCTTTTGAATAAAAGGCCGCTCTAAGTCGCAATATACCTTCCATAGCACAATAGCCACATAAATCCAAGGCCCATTTCCATGAATTTCTTCCATTCGCTCCTGCAATACATAGGCCACCTGTTCATAAACTGGTTGCTCCCATTCAAGCGATTCAATTGAAAGATATTTAGAAGATAATTGTAAAAAGCATTCATATAATAGCTCCGGAAAAGATAAGGTAACAAATTCACGGACAGAAACATCTTTTTTTTCATCAAACATCTCCTGAAGGAGTTCAATGACTGTTTCGGCTACGTGCCTTTCTATTTCTAAACAAGAAATAAAAAAAGAATAGGCTGGACCAGAGGATACAAGGGTTCCGATAAGCAAATGGCCCTCTTTTATTTCTGGTTTATCGAAGGCAATACGTTTTTGTTTTTGGGTAAAAATATCTTCAGCGATCACAAAGCTGAGGGATTCTCGTTCGATGACGCGCACAAACGAAGGGAACTCACGACCCCAAGTGTGGAGAAGTTTGCGGATAGTTGGGCTCTTAATCTGTGAAGCGCATGTTTGGATATAATGTTCAATAATCGTTTTTCTGTTCACCAACGGTTGGCAGAATATCGCCCATAAAGTGGTATAAAATACAAACAGTTCGTCCCATTCATCATCTAGTAAATGGTTCGTTCTTCGCGCAATAAATTCACCCAGTTCCTTTTTATGTTTTGTCAAGGCATAATGGAGCAAATCGCGCTGGACCTGCATAACCTCCTGCATGATGAATTCATTCATCGATATTACCTCTCGCTGCTTGCCACAACATTTTTGATATTTTTTTCCACTTCCACAAGGACAAAGATCATTTTTCCCTGCTTTCTCCATCCATCTTCACCTCTTTCTTATTGTTTATGATCATATATTTTTGACCACCTTGCTAGAAAATCCTCTATATTCACCTTAATATTTCTTAATATTTCGACATATAATCCTCTCGATCTCCACTCCGTTAAGAGATGGGATCTCGGTGGATGATGTTAAAACAATGAAAATTATATGATCTGTCTGTTATGGTCGATTGATAAAGGAGTTTAAAAAAATAAAAGCAGCCTTTATTGCAAAAAATTTAAAAACGCCTTATTCAGGCGTTTTCTTCTTCCAGCTCTTCGACTGGCACTTCTCTCGTTTCTTGAAGCAGACCGTCACGCATATGTACCTTGGCTGTTCCAGCTTTCTCATTGTAATCGTCAATCCAGACAGGCACACCATTGTAATAAACAGAAACATCAGCAGGTGAAGAAATAATTTGCTTAACACGGTTCATATCCATGAAAGCATCCTCCTTGCATTGGTTAATAGCAGTAGTAGTGTTGGCAATTGAAGAAGATCTATGCAAGAAAAACATGATTTTGTGCAAAATATCCATATCTATAAAAATGCAGAGGGCTGCGGAAAATCGAAAGCTAAAGGCAAAGCCACGGACTTTTTCTTGCGTTATGTGACCATCACATGGCAACAAGCCAAACAACGTCGCCTCCAGCCCCATTCATGGATCTATAAGCGATTGGTTATTCAGCGACCCAACCATTGAACCATGCAAGCCTTATCTCATACCAAAAGCGAAGTGGTGAATCTGCATCTATATGCCTAAATGAAGGAGGAAACGATGAAATACGCTTATTTTCGTCTCCCTATATTTGTCCGCATGCTGCTTGTAGGATTCAGCTTTATTCTTTTATTCGGAGGTCTGATTCATGCCGCAGAGCCGAATACATATCGAACGTTATTTGATGGCATATGGTGGGCCATTGTAACGGCCGCAACCGTCGGCTATGGAGATTTTGTTCCCAAAACGATGCTTGGCAAATTTCTTGGCATTGCGCTTATTTTATTTGGTACAGGCTTTATTTCGGCCTATTTTGCAGCGCTATCTGCTTCCGCCATATCCAGAGAAAATGCTCTCTTGCATGGAAACGTTGCTTATACAAAAGAGGGGCATGTTGTTGTCGTCGGCTGGAACGAACGAGTACGCGAGCTGCTCAAGCAGTTAACAGCCGCTCACCCGTCCTTTACTTTTGTTATTGTAGATGCAACACTAGACGTTCTTCCGGTTTCTTATAACCAAGTCCACTTTATTAAAGGAAATCCGACCTATGATTCGATCTTACAAAAAGCGAACGTAGCAAAGGCAAAGATGATTGTTATCACAGCCGACCAGCATAAAAATGAATTGGATGCCGATATGGCATCAATTTTAACTTTATTGTCAGCCAAAGGAATCAATCCAGACATTTATGCCATCATTGAAATTTTGACGACGCAGCAAGTCAACAATGCCAAACTAGCAGGTGCAGATGAAATTATTCAAACGAACCAGCTCTCAAGCTTTTCGATCATCAACAGCCTTCAGTCTCCGGGCATTTCGCCGCTAATTGAACAGTTATTGTATCGACTTGGGGAAAACTGTTTTCAATTTCTTGATCCACCTGATGAGCTGGTTGGACAGACAATGGCTGAAAGCAGCCGCATTTTGCTTAATCAACAAATTCTGTTGATTGGAATTATCAGAGAGGGAGTGCCATTTATGAATCCCTCCCCCCTTTTTACCATTCAACAAAGCGATCGGCTTTTTGTGCTTAAGCATCACTGAAGCAAATGATTTTCCAGCTCCTTCACAAGTATTTTGCCTATATTGATATATTTTTCTGGAATTTGAGCGTCTGGGTCTTGTGGCTCTGCAAATTGATTAAATGATGCGCTCAAATTTCCGATATGGGCATGATCATCCACGCCAATTTGGTATTTGTGTGATAATAAATAGGGGCGCCCTAGTTTGACGGTTGTCCCATTGGAGTCAAGCTGCCCATCAACGGCTTCAAATGGGACACGCAAAAATTGATAGCCCACTTCGTCGTCAATTTTATAATCGAATGAACCATGGTCGTAATCCCAATTGCCACCAATAACATAGCCGAGCGGTTTAAGCTCCTGTTCAAGCTTATATAAGCGAAATGTTTTGCCTTCTAATGCGGAAGGAATTTCAATCATGACAAATGACCTCCTTTTTTAAATAGATTGCCCTAATTGTCATGATCTTAAAATATATACACACAACTTAACATGTTAACATTTGCTTTTTTCTACTTAACAACGCCGCGTTACAGAAGCAAGAATAGGTCTAAAAGCGGCGTTGCTTCAACCGTAGCATGCTTGTTTGATCTTTAGGTGATATTTTTATACTAAAAAGGCATGCCGTTTCCTCTATTGTTCCATAGCTTGTGAACTACCCACCACTTATCAATCTTGCGGTTTGATTGAAGTGGGGGCTTCTCGGGTAGTCCTATCTAACGATAGGAAATGGACCGAGCGAACCCTCTTGTTCCAAGAGTTGTTGTTTTTTATGCGAACGCTACTAAGCGTAATCCTTCATTTTTGATATTGATCGCAGAATTGTGATCGCGATCCAATACTAAACCACAAGAACATTGGTACACACGTTCAGATAACGGCATTTCTTTTTCTTTGCCACAACAAGAACACTTTTTTGTCGAAGGAAACCATTTATCGATTTTGATCAGTTGTTTTCCTTGCTCTTTTAGTTTGTATTCTAAGAATCTTGTGAACATCCCCCACCCGTTATCATGAACGCTTTTTCCAAAATGAAGGGCTTGAGACATACTTTTCATGTCTAAGTCTTCGATGACTACAGCGTCATAAGTGATTGCTAATTCTTTTGACTTGTGATGAAGAAAATTCATGCGTTGGTTTGCTATTTTTTCATGTAATTGAGCCACTTTTAAGCGTTGTTGTTCCCATCGTGAAGAACCTTTCTTTCTACGGGAAAGAATTCGCCCTGCTTTGGCCAGTTTGTCTAACGCTTGTCGATAGTAACGTGGGTAATTGGCTTTCTCACCCCGTTCGCTCTCGACATATAGACCGTCCATGGCAAAATCTAAACCGACCACTTTTTGAATCTTGACAGGTTCCATTTTCTTTTCATATTCGGTCAAAATCGAAATATAGTATTGGCCCGACTTTGTTTTAGAAATGGTGCAAGATTTGATTTTATACTCGGCGGGGATTTCTCGATGTTGCTTCATTTTGATCGGTTTTTTGAACTTGGGCAATTGGATATGACCATTTTCCAACTTAATATTGCCGTTGACCATGTTGGTTGTGTAAGATTGCTTATGCTTTTTACTTTTGAATTTCGGAAATTCCGTCCGACCTTTGAAAAAGTTTTTATAGGCATTTTGCAGGTTGATTTGCGCGTTTGCCAAAGCTAATGAGTCCACTTCTTTGAGAAACGGAAATTCTTCTTTATATTTGGCGGGTGTTGGCCACTTTTGCTTTTTAAGCCGTTCTTTATCGTTTTTGAATTTTTCATATCGTTCTTTGCGTTCGGCGAGCATTTGATTGTAGACAAACCGCACACAACCAAACGTTTTCTCTAATAACTCTTTCTGTTCTTCATGGGGGTATAGGCGAAACTTGAACGCTTTGTGTTGATGGGTCATATCAAATCAACTCACTTTTTGCCTTGATTCTCAATATACTTCCTTATGACATCTATTGGAGCACCGCCTGTTGTAAGCATACAAAAGCTTCTTGACCAAAACATTTCTTTCCACAGTTTTGTTCTGATATGAGGAAAATTTTTCTTTATCAGTCGAGAACTTGCGCTTTTATAGGCATTGATAAACTTTGACAATTCGGAATTAGGATGGGCTTTGAATAGAACGTGAACATGATCGTTGTCATGATTCCATTCTGTCAAAGTAATGTTGTATTTGCTTCCAATCTCAATAAACATATTTTTTGCAAAATCAGATATTTCATCAGTGAATACTTCTCTGCGGTACTTCACGACTAATACAAGATGGTAATGTAACGAGAACACTGAATGATTATTACTATCTAATTTCATTGATATATCAATCCTTTTATCTTTATAAGACTGATTATATCAAAACCTTTGGTTATCGCCAACCGAAATTCATCTCCCGCCTACTCACGGGGCTGTGCCCTTCACGTTCCTTGAGGCGGGAGACTTCTTTCAGAAATTACGTTAAATATCTTCTTGGCAGCCGAACGTGGAATAATTCCCCGTTTTTCAGAAATTCTGTTTCAGCAAATTTCATGAGTCGCAAATCGCCTAATGCGAGGGCTTTGTAGCAAAGATGAAACGGAGAAAGCTTCCCGTTTTCTTTAGCTATCTCTTCCAATAAATAAAGAGCTCTTTCTTTTGAAAAAGCATCTGGCTGGCGCGCTAAATAATGTGCTTTTTCCGCCTTATCAGTTAAATATAAATTTTGGTGCATTCCATTCGTGATTTTAATAAAATCATGCGTCGCATAAAGGGCGTGCTCATAATCCAAAAATCGCTCAGAACTTCCAATTTCCTTAAAATGTTCAATCGCTTTTTCAATATAATAAATACTTTTGTTATAATCGTCATAAACATAGATCTCTGCTAATAAATGCAGCATAGAATTAACAAAAAATGGGAATTTTCTGAAATTTTCTAAATTGATCGTCTCTTGAGCGATTGAAATCGCATCTTGTAAATGCGATTGCTTTGTATAATAAATCGCCATGATTTCTTTGATTCGAATCATATAGGATTCTTTGATATAGCTGTTTTTAATGAATTCCGCTTCGTTAAACGCTTCGGCAGCTACCGGTAAAATGAGTCCGTATGAATGTAAGCTAAGAAAGCTATATAAGGACATAATTTTCACTAAAACAAGAACTTCAGGTACCTCCGCTTCTTTTCCTAAGCGAAATTTCATTTTTTCTAACTCATTGTACAATTGAACAGGAGAAATCTCAGCGTTTTTTTTCTTCAGACAAAGCAAATACAGATCGCTAAAGCAGCTCGGATAAAGCTCAGCCAAGCTAGATACCAGCTCATATAGCCCATTGTTGGCGGCCCATTCAATCGCTTCTCGAACAGCCTCGTCGTTCTTATTATTTAGACAGTAATCGATAATGAACGATGACTGATGATCTGTGTCAAATAAAAGACAACTCATGGACAAAAAATGATGAAAATGCATGGATTGATTTTCCGGAACATATTCGTGAATCTGCTTGTCCAGCATTTGCGTGCATTGCAAAGCAGGATCCTCTTGCTGCGTCCGTTCTTGATTCATTTTTTGCACAAAATTCCCCACTATACTCCTCCTCTGTCAACAGGATTTTTTTCATGTAATAAAATTAGCGAAAGCAGAAGGAACAAAAGCTGGTTCTTTCAATATTCGCTCTTATCTTATTATTATGGCATAAAAAAATTAAACATCCAACAGATATGGATAATTATGGTTTGTTTATTTTTTTGCAATACATTCATTCTCGACTGCATCCTGCAACAAAGGCCAAAAGTATACGAAATAAATCTTTTTCCTACCACATTGCCTGCCTTATTCTCTGCATCCTACCAATGCAGCATTTTCTGTACGTCCTACATATTGTCTCGCTTTTTAGCATAATCCCATATAAAAAAATGCTCATAAGGTACATTATACAGCTGAGCCAGCTCCATTAGCTCCTCCGCCGTAAAAGGCTGCTGGCCGCTTTCTTTGCGATGATAAGGATAGACGGTATTGAACCCTAAAAGCTTTGCAACCTCCCCTTGTGATAAACCTTTTGCTTTTCGACATTCTCTAATTTTGCGAAGATTGACCTTTACCAATGACCCCACCCTCTTTTCTGTTGCATTTTTCGCAATCAACACTTCTTATTATATGTTTCATTTTTCGCAACGTCAAACATTTTCTTTCGTTTTTCGCAATTTTGTTTTGCATTTTTAGCAATTATGATATGATTTTTTTCGAGAAACATAAGGGAGTTATGCGAGTGATGAGTGTACTAGGTTATCGGTTGAAAAAGTTAAGAGAAAAGCATAACCTTACCCAAGAACGGGCTGGGGAAATTTTCGGTCTTACAAAATATCAAATTCATCGCTATGAATCAGGAGCAAGCAATCCCGATCCTGAGACGATTCGAGAATTTGCAGATTATTATGGTGTATCTACTGACTATTTGCTTGGACGCACCGTCAATCCGGACAAGGCAACGGGCGAGGAACATGCTCAGAAGGAAGAACACGATCCGGAGTTAGATGTATTGATCAAAGAGTTGAAAAACGCTCCTAAAGAACAACGGCAGCAACTTCTAAAAATATGGGAGATTATTAAAGGAAAAGGAAATCAAACGAACGAGGAATAATGATAGTTGAGTTTTATTGTTCAAAATAAGAGGCTGTCTCTATCCATATGATCCTTGAGAGGAATGGAGGCGGAGCCTCTTTTTTGTTGGGAGCCGAGGACAGCTGTTGTCTCTAGCATGTTTCAGCTCATAAGCTTCGTTTCCCCAATATCTTTTATCAACTAAGGAGCTTTCCCTTCTATACTCTTGGCTAGAGGCAGGAGGCTTCTAGGTGAGTATTATGGTCAATTCCTTAAACACATCGCAAATCGGGGTCCCTCAACATTGTAAGAGACCCCGATTTTTCTTGCTTTTTATATGTCGCAAAACCTCGTTATTTCAAGCGTTTTTCAAGCTCGGCCTTCTTCTCCTCATAGCCCGGCTTGCCTAAAAGAGCGAACATGTTCACTTTATAAGCTTCTACTCCCGGTTGGTCAAATGGATTCACTCCTAATAAATAGCCGCTCATGGCGCACGCTTTTTCAAAGAAGTAAACGAGGTAGCCGAATGTATATTCATCTAATCGTGGAAGCGTCACGACCAAATTCGGAACTCCTCCGTCAGTATGAGCGAGCAGCGTGCCTTCAAACGCTTTTGTATTAACAAAATCAACCGTTTGCCCCGCTAAATAGTTCAAGCCATCCAGATCGCTGTCTTCGGCTTCAATCGTCAGTTCATGGCGCGGTGTTTCCACTTTAAGAACGGTTTCAAATAAATCGCGACGTCCTTCCTGCACATATTGTCCTAATGAATGGAGATCGGTCGAGAAGTTTGCAGATGCCGGGAAAATGCCTTTTTGATCTTTCCCTTCGCTTTCGCCAAATAATTGCTTCCACCACTCTGCAAAATATTGCAGCGCAGGCTCGTAGTTGATCAGCATTTCGATTGTTTTTCCTTTATTGTAAAGAATATTACGGACAGCCGCATATTGATAAGCCGCATTTTCTTCAAGCTCAGATTTGCTGAAGTCTTCATGCGCTTGTGCTGCCCCTTTCATCATTTCTTCAATGTTAGCACCGCTGACCGCAATTGGAAGCAAACCAACAGCCGTCAAAACGGAATAGCGTCCGCCCACATCATCCGGAATAATAAAGGTTTCGTAGCCTTCTTCTGTCGCCAATGTTTTAAGCGCGCCCCGAGCACGGTCCGTTGTCGCGTAAATGCGTTTACGAGCTTCTTCTTTTCCGTATTTTTCTTCCAGTAGCTTGCGGAAAATACGGAAGGCGATTGCTGGCTCCGTCGTTGTTCCTGACTTGGAAATCACATTAATGGAGAACTCCTTGCCTTCCAGCAAATCCATGACATCTTTCATATAGGTCGAGCTTATGTTATTGCCAACAAAAATAATTTGTGGCGTGCGGCGCTGTTCCTTTGGCAGCACATTATAAAATGAATGCTGGAGCATTTCAATAGCCGCCCGGGCCCCCAAATAAGACCCGCCGATACCAATGACAAGCAATACATCGGAGTCTGCTTGGATTTTAGCAGCTGCTTTTTGAATACGGGAGAACTCTTCGCGATCATAATCAACAGGAAGGTCGATCCATCCTAAAAAATCATTTCCCGCTCCTGTTTTTTCATGCAATGAATGGTGTGCCACCTTCACGGCATCGCGCAAATATGTAAGCTCATGCTCTCCGAAGAAAGATCGTGCTTTCGAGTAATCAAAACGAATATGTGTCATACTCTCGTTCCTCCAAGAGAAAAATATTGTACTTCTTACACTTTAACGAAACAAGCAAGGATAATCAAGCGATCAAAAAAGTTGAAAACGGATTCATTTTGAACATTTTTGTCTTTGACAATAAATCTGTTCAAACAACAAAGATCCTTCTTCTTATTATCAAAAAGCGAACAAATCACCCGCGCAACGAAATGGTCTTTCATAAGAAATAATTGGATTTTAGTTCAAAAAAACATATAATTATGCAAAAAAAAAAGAAAGGATCGCTATCAATGAAGCTAGTTCCTGAATCTTCTCATTTCCAGGATTATCTTGAAGAATTAAATGTGGTGAATTTCTCTCATCCCCTTATCCAGCAAGCTATCTGTGAATTGTTTCATCAAGGGATGCCTGAAATGGAAAAAGCAAAAACAGCCTATGAATTTGTAAGAGATCGCATCGCTCACTCTTGGGACATTCAAAGTTCAAGAATTACATGCAAAGCTTCAGAGGTGCTTTACTATAGGGAAGGAATTTGCTATGCCAAAGCGAATTTATTAGCCGCATTATTGAGATCACAAAAAATTCCAACCGGTTTTTGTTATCAGCGGCTTAGGCTCTTTAATTCTCCAGACCAAGGCTATTGCATTCATGCATTGAATGCCGTATTTCTCCGGGCAATCAATCGCTGGATCCGCTTAGATGCCCGTGGGAACAAGCAAGGCATACATGCGGAATTTTCCCTTGATCAAGAAAAGCTTGCATTTTCTGTCCAACCACAATGGGACGAACAAGATTTTCCCGTCATTTACACTAAACCGAATCCGAAAACAATCGCTGCCCTGCGGGAAAACACAAACGCGCTCGTCATGTATCAATGCCACCTCCCCGAAAATTTATAAAAATACACGTTCAAAATAGGATAGGTAAAACAGGATGCAACAAAAGGAATGCCTTTCCTTTGTCGCATCGCTTCATGCTTTTATCACTAAAGAGAGGCCCGTAAAATCGCCAGCACGTCCTCACGGTTTAAGCTTTTAAAACGGCCAAATTCGCCAAACGCCATCGCTTTATCAGCCATTAATTCAAGCTGTTCATCACCGATGCCATAATCAACTAAACGCGACGGTGCGCCGATGCTTGTCCAGAACTGGCGCAGCTTCTCAATCCCTTCAAGCGCTGTATCCCGATCAGATTTTCCAGTCGAATCAACATCAAAGACGCGAACAGCAAGCTGTTTAAAACGAGCCACATTTTCATCGACAACGTGCTTCATCCAATTTGGAAACAAAATGGCCAGTCCTCCTCCGTGAGGAATGTCGTATACAGCTGATACCGCATGCTCGATATTGTGAGTCGCCCAATCGCCGCGTAATCCCATTTGCAAAAAGCCATTGAGCGCCATCGTTCCGCTGTATAAAATCGTTTCTCGCCATTCATAGTTCTCCAAATCATTGACAAGCTTCGGCGCTGTTTCAATGACTGTTTTTAACACCGCTTCGCACATCCGATCTTGAAGTGGCGTATTAGGAACATGGTGAAAATACTGCTCAAATACATGTGACATCATATCTACTATTCCATAAATCGTATGCTCTTTTGGAACAGTCATCGTGTAGGTTGGATCTAAAATCGAAAATTGCGGAAATACAGCCGGACTGCCCCATCCATACTTTTCCTTTGTCTCCCAATTCGTAATAACAGAGCCTGAGTTCATTTCTGATCCAGTCGCCGCTAACGTCAAGATCGTTCCAAATGGAAGGGCCTCTGTCACAAATGTCTTTTTCGTCACAAAATCCCATGGATCTCCCTCATATTTTGCCGCAGCCGCTATCGCTTTCGTGCAATCAATCACACTGCCGCCGCCAACTGCCAGTAAAAAATCCATGTGCTCCTTCCGGCAAAGCTCTGCTCCTTTGCGAACCGTTGACACACGCGGATTAGGCTCCACTCCGGATAGTTCGAATATCTCCTTCCCCATTTCGGCTAATAACGCCACGACTTCATCGTATAATCCGTTGCGCTTGATGCTACCGCCACCATATACGATGAGTATGTTTTTAGCATCCTTAGGAATTTCTTGTCGCAACTGTTCAATTTGTCCTTTTCCAAAAATTAATTTCGTTGGATTGTGAAAAACAAAATTCTCCATACCTCTTCTCTGGCTCCAAAAATTCCAAACGGCTCCACTGAGCAATCGCCATCTCTCTCCTTATCTATCGACCATGTCCACTAGTCGCTCAGCTATTTAGTGCCAGAATTTACACCTCCTTCTTTTACCATCATTATCGTACGTTTCATTTCCTTATGTAAAATAATTTGCTTTGAAGAAACAACCAGGCATATTTTTGTGCATATTTTTATTCTTGATTATGCAACCTATACTTGAACGATCTAAAAGCAAAAGGAGGAATCCTCAATGAGTGGACTTCAACGCGTTGCGTTATTACTTACAATAATCGGTGCGATTAACTGGGGCTTAATTGGTTTCTTTCAATTTGATTTAGTAGCAGCTATTTTCGGAGGACAAGACTCAGCATTAGCTCGTATCATTTACGGCCTTGTCGGAATCGCTGGATTAATTAATTTAGCGATTTTATTTAAACCAGCCGAAGAGCTTGGACGTACAGAACCCAAAACCTCTCGTACGTAAAACAACAAACATAACACTCACCATTCACAGGGTGAGTGTTTGTTTTTATTAATTGAATGAATCCTCGCACTTCGATTGTTCAATCCATTCTTCTAATTTTCGCTTTAAAGTATTAAATCCTTTGGCTGATTCATTGGCTTTTACAATTTTAACCTTTCGCTTTCTTCCCCTTTTTTCCGCGCCCGAAGTCTCAAGCGCACGTATAGAAAGGCTGGCTCTCTTTGTTTTTTCATCAATGGAAAGCACCTTTACGGTTACTTCATCACCCATTTTGATAAAATCGTGAATATTTTTAACATATTGATGGGAAATTTGCGAAATGTGAATAAGTCCTTGTATATCTTCATCAATGGATACAAACGCGCCATACGGCTGAATTCCCGTCACAATCCCTTTGACGACGCTTCCCACTTTTAATTTTCTCAAAAAAAACAACTCCTATTTGTTGATTTTCAAATATGCAGTTCTAAATTATACCATGATTGAGCAAACGAATCAAAAAATTATAAAAATTTTCTGCACAGTTTTCAACGAATTAGTGAAATGTCCTATCAAGAAGAATAAAACATGATATGATGGAGATACAAAGAATGCAAAGGAGGGTAATAAATTCATGAGTGCGATTGGCGAGAACATCAAAATGTACCGAGAGAGGCGCAACATGAGTCAACAAGAGTTGGCGCTAAAAGTACGTGTGGGGACAGCCACAATTCAAAAATACGAATCTGGAGAGCAAATTCCTGACGTCCCAACCATTCTTAAGCTTTCTACCGTGCTGGATGTTCCAGCTTCAGAGCTCTTAGAAAAAGGGGCAAATAATACCGCTTCGGAAATGGATCCTGAAATTGAGCATTTGATCAAAGAAATAGGATTAAAGCGGGCAAAGCTGATTTTGCGCAAAGCAAAGGAGTTCAGCGAGGAAGACTTTCTCCGTGTCATGCAAATGCTTTATGAAATCAAATACGGAGACCCTCAATAAAAGAGGGCGTTTCCGCCACCTCAAACAGTGGCGGAAACAACAAGCTTCCCGCGTTTACAGCTGAAGCAAAAATCTTCTCATTCGCTTGGTCGCCTCTTGCAGTTGCTCAAGTGATGAGGCATAGGAACAGCGTACATATCCTTCTCCATTCTCCCCAAACACACTGCCAGGGACAACTGCCACTTTTTCCTTTAACAATAGCTGTTCGGCGAATTGCTCCGATGTAAGACCTGTTTCCCGAATGGAAGGGAATGCATAAAATGCTCCACCCGGCATATGACAGCGCAGGCCTATTTCATTTAATGATTGAACAAAATAATTGCGGCGGCGGCGATAGCTTTTGCGCATTTCCTCCACGTCATGTTCACCGTTTTTTAACGCTTCAATGGCTCCATATTGAGCCATTGTCGGTGCGCACATCATCGCATATTGGTGAATTTTCAGCATCGCTTGCATGATTTCCTCAGGAGCAGCTACAAAGCCGAGGCGCCATCCCGTCATCGCGAACCCTTTTGAAAATCCAGACACTAAAATCGTGCGCTCCCGCATTCCTCCCACTGCGGCAAAGCTCGTATAATTCTCGTCATATGTTAGCTCGGCATAAATTTCATCGGAAATGACTAGCAAATCATGCATGTTCGCAATGTGAGCAATCGCGGCCAGCTCTTCTTTGTTCAATACAGTACCAGTCGGATTATTGGGCGAACAAAGGAGGATCGCTTTCGTTCGTTCCGTTAATGCTTGCAAAATTTGTTGGGGACGAAGCTTAAATTCATCTGTTCCCTCTGTCCGAACCGGTATAGGAGTTCCTCCAGCCAACGTCACAAGCGGTCCATAGGAGACAAAGCTTGGTTCAACAATGATGACCTCATCACCCGGATTGATGATCGCCCGCAAAGCCAAGTCCAGCGCTTGGCTCGCTCCAACTGTCACAAGCACTTCACCCTCCGGGCAATATTTCACTTGAAACTTCCGCAGCAAATAAGAGGAAATTTCCTCCCGCAGTTCCATTAGTCCCGCATTGGCCGTATAAGATGTATGCCCTTGTTCCAGCGATAAAATGCACGCTTCTCGCACGTTCCATGAGGTGATGAAATCAGGTTCTCCCACCCCAAGCGAAATAACGCCATCCATGCTTGCAGCCAAGTCAAAAAAACGCCGAATGCCTGATGGCTTTAATCGGCTGACCGTTTCCGATACATATGTTTTGGTTGCCCGCGTCATGGTGACACCACGATACGCCGATCTTGTTCTCCTTGCTCAAACACCGTACCATCGTGTTTATATTTTTTCAAAATAAAATGTGTTGTCGTGGAAATGACTGATTCTAGAGTCGATAATTTCTCTGAAACAAAATGAGCCACCTCCGACATCGAGCGTCCCTCAATAACAACAGATAAATCGTACGCTCCTGACATTAAATACACCGACTTAACCTCTGGAAAGCGATAAATCCGTTCCGCAACTTCGTCGAATCCAACGCCGCGCTTCGGTGTCACTTTGACATCAATCATCGCCGTTACCCCCTCATGCCCATCAATTTTCCTCCAATCAACAATAGCGGCGTATTGAACAATGACTTTTTTCTCCTCAAGCTTTTCTAAAATCGCTGCTGCTTCTTCTGTTGTTAATGAGGCCATCTTTGCCAATGTCTCCAGCGGCAAACGGGCATTTTTTTCGAGTATTTCCACGATTTCCAGTTCTTTTTCCGTCAATTTCATCATGAATCCCCCCTATAGAGAATTTTCACACAATTCATGATCATTTGCACGAAAAATTTTTGATAGAAGCAGCAAAAATAAGCAAAGCGATCCGCAGCCGTTCATCTGCGCGATCGCTTTGCCCCATTGACGTTTTTCATGGCGCTCATCCATGTTTTTATCAGCCAAAAGCGAGAATCGATTATCATGACAGCGAGCATTCTGCTCCATGCTTGACCACTAATAAAGCTTCCGCTAATTTCATGCAGTTGCTGAAAGGAATTAGCTGTTCAAAAGAGAATTCATAAATGGATTGGATTTTTTTAGCAAGCGTATAAGCATCATGGCATTCATGAACAGCTTGAATCACATCTACCGCCTCCGTTTCATAGGCTTCTACTCCGTAGCCAAACGGGTCCCAGCGCTGAATCATCTCAAGCAATGTTTGATTGGTTTTCGCCGCATTCATCGCATGATCCGCCTTTCCTTATGAGATGATAAACCAATTATAATCGATCACACGGATCAAAATAAAGCGGTGGATGGAGCCTTTCTTTTAGCGTGGGCATCGCGGCTTTTTTGGAGGCTCTTTCTCAATCAGAAAAAAATAAGCCATGATGGTCATCCTTCGCTCAGTGATTATTTTGCAAGAAAGGGGTTATTTACCATGTATTCATTTGACGATATGATCGAGCGGCGGCACACCCACTCGGTAAAATGGGATGAAGCAGAACAAATATTCGGGGTTCCAGACGTATTGCCAATGTGGGTAGCGGATATGGATTTTCAAGCTCCTCCTCCTGTCATCAAAGCGCTCACTGACCGTTTGGAGCATGGGGTATTTGGTTACACTGCCATCCCTCACTCGTTAAAAGAAGCACTCGCAGAATGGCTGAAAAACCGACATCAATGGACGATTGAGACAAATTGGATCTCATTTTCTGCTGGTGTTGTTCCAGCGCTAGCAACATGTATCGAAGCTTTCACTTCCCCAAATGATGCGATTGTGGTTTTCACGCCAGTATATCCTCCTTTATTTCAACTTGTACAAAAAAATGGGCGAAAACTGTTCAAAAGTCCCCTTCTTCTGACTGAGGGTGGATATCAAATCAACTGGGACGATATTAAGGAAAAGTTAAAAGGGGCCAAAATGCTGCTTTTATGCAGCCCTCATAATCCTGGGGGACGAGTATGGACCAGAAAAGAATTGGAGACTCTAGGATCTCTCTGCTTAGAAAATAACGTGATCGTTGTATCCGATGAAATTCATGCGGATTTAACATTTTCGCCATTTCGCCACACTCCGTTCGCTTCCATAAACGAAGCCTTCGCCAGCATAAGCGTGACATGCTTGGCACCGACGAAAACATTCAATTTGGCTGGCTTGCAATCAGCGAGTGTGATTATTCCAAATCGCGATTTAAAAAAACAATTCGATCAAGTTCAGCATCGGCGCGGCTTTTTTACACTTAACACATTCGCCACTGTTGGAGCGGAAGCCGCCTACCGTTATGGAGGTCCGTGGCTTGATGCACTATTGGAATATTTAAAAACCAATATAGACCGTACATGCACGTTTATTCACAATTCTTTCTCAGGCGTACAAGCCGTTCGTCCAGAAGCAACATACCTTATCTGGATCGATTGTCGCGGCCTTGGAATAACAGAAACGGAGCTTAAGCAGCGGCTTCTCCATAAAGGGAGAATTGCTGTGGAAATGGGCAGCAAATTCGGTGATGAAGGACGTGGATTTATCCGTCTTAACATCGCCTGCACAAAACAAACGCTTGAAAATGCCTTCGAACGACTTCGGGACGCTTTCGAGGGACTGTAAGCCTATTTTTCTGCTTTGAAACTCAAAAACCTTGACGAGCAATAGCTTGGATTGAAAGGATGGGATATAGATGAAAACGATGGTCATAACAGATTTTGGTCCGCCGGAGGTCATGAAGTATACGGATATACAGAAGCCAGACATTTCACCTAGCTTTTAGCAACTGGACAGCTAAAAATGAAAATCGGAAAACCATTTATGCGGAAAGAAGCGATCGAAGCGCACCATTAGCTCGAAAGCAGAAGTAGCGTCGGAAAGATTTTATGGACGATTCGATAAACCTCCCCACCTCCACTTCGCTTAGAGGTGGGAGACTTCTCGATGGATGGTGTTAGAATGCGAAAAATATGAAAAGGGAATAGAAGCGCCATTCCCTTTTCATATATAGCGAAATCAAAAATATCTGCTCTCTTGGACAGAAGCGAGTCTACTATTCATTCTTATCACCTAAACACATCATCCAAGCCTCTTCATGTTGCTTCCCGACAAATTGCTTGATCGGAATCGATCTAAAAAAGATGAAACACAACACTTTATTAAAAATGAAAATAAAAATGAAAAAACTTGCAAAGAAATCCTCTATTCTTTATCGTTTGATCTCGCCACAGGCAATTCGATCTCCCGCATCTCCCGCCGGCTGAGTCATTCCATCATCTTGGCCTGCATGAATCACTAGAGCGGTGCCTGCTTTGGTTAGTAATGTCTCCTTACCTTCCTTTAGTGTCACCTGCGGGGCCATCAATTCCGTTTTTACAGTTCCGTCCTCTTTCACCATAATGTTGGGCAAATCACCGGCATGCGCTCCTTCTGGATGAAGTAAACCGTGCTTTTTCTCATCAGGATTATAATGGCTGCCAGCTGACTGAAAGTCTGGTTTTTTGCAGCTGGCTTTTTCATGAATATGAATTGCATGCGTCCCCGGAGGAAGCCCCTCCAAATCTAATGAAATTTTGACCCCTCTCGGCTGCTCGGATAGCTTCGCCGTCCCCAATACTTCGCCTGCACGATTCACCATTTTGACATTGAGCTTTGTTGGCGCAGACTGCTTGCAGCCGCTGGCAAGCACAAGTATAGCCAATAACACATATAATCTTTTAAACACAAAATCCCTCCCGCCTCTTTTTTCATGCAGTATTTCCAGACGAAAGGGAATTTAAACGATTATTTGTCATCTTGAATAATGTTTTCTCTTCTGAGCTGCTCTTCAAATTGCTTCGCTTTTTCTTCCTGATATTTTGAAATTTTAATAATAAGCCGCATCGTTAAAAGAGCAGCGATTAAAAATAAAGTACACGTAATAGCCGCTGGAATGTATTCACGCTTGTCTTCCGGAAAATATAAAAATAAGTTAAGGATATATGGAATCATCATTTCGTCAGCCTCTCATTCGATAAAATCTTGGCAAGATTGATTATAACAAAAACAAACAAGCCAAACCACTGCACATGGTGACTTGGCCTATTATAACGCAAATTTTTTTAGCAGCTGGCTAAAGTCTACACGCTCGCCAATCGTTGGCTGCTCTGGCTTCGCTAAATATTTTTTATCCTTCTCTACTAAATTAAAAATATTATAGGTAGTAAACGCATCATCTAGCGCACAATGCGCCTTTCCGACTCCTTCTTTTCCATACTCTTGAACCGCTTTGCGCAGCCCAGTTTGATTGCGTTCTCCAAAAAACATTTTATATTCCATCGCTAAATCACGGTGTTCACCGGTAAACGGAAAAGGGAGATTGGCTTGCAAACAATTATGCCTTAGCACTTTCATATCCATGTTTCCCCAAGTAACAACGGTATTCGGGCATAAACGGTCATATTCCTGCAACCAATGTACGAGCTCTTCAAAAGAAATTCCTTGATCAACTTGTTCCTGCGCAATGTTCAAAAATGACTTACATCGCTCCGTCAAAGTGGGAAAATGAACTGGCTTGACATAGGAAGAAAATTGGTCATAGACTTGGCCATTGATGACCGATACAAGGCCGGCTTCAATGATTTCTGGAAAAAAACCGCGCGGCTTTGTCTTGTTTTCAGGCATCGTGAATTCAAAATCAAGAAACAAATATTGATGGTCCTTCGCCTGCATGATTGTCCCTCCTTTCTCCACACTCGTTCGCCATGATTCATCACTCGGACGATGATCGTACTTTTATTATATCATGAGATTCCATTCTTTTACTTATTTTTTCAGAAAATAAACAAAAAAGGGCGAACGTACGCCTCTAAAAATTTTTTGAGTCCCTATAAAGAAAAAGCTATAATAAACATTGGGGAATATACTGTCAAAGAAAGGGGAACCATCGTTGAAAAATGTCGTCATTCATAAAATCGTGACCTTGATTTTTACGGAGGAACAATTGAAAGCATATTGGGAAAAGAAAAAAACGGGTGTGCCATTTGTTTCGTTGACAAATGAGCAATATATGAAATTGGCTGAGGAAATGCTTCAGCATTCGTCTCATAGCCAGCTGCAGCAGCATTTGATCGACCAGGGCTGGCGAACAAAAGAAGAAGCCGAAGGACTTGTCGTGGCGGAAGACGATTCGCGCGAAGCGATTCATGTAGAGATGGTTGATACATCCATTCCGCAGCGCCCATCGCATAAGCTATTTATTGATCGCTTGACGGAAGTGCAATGCTCGAATTGCCAGTTTATGTTTTACACAAGAGACATTGAGAACTCATCCCCTTTGCTTTGCCCTTCCTGTGGACAAACTATTCAATAAAGAGGTGAAAACCATTGCATGACACAGTAGCAGCAGAAGTTTCAAATGTGCAATATTCTGCAGCAATCGCTATTTTTTTAGTCACCTATGCCATCATTATTTCAGAAAAAATCAATCGCGCGGTGATTGCCCTTCTTGGAGCCGCACTCATGGTGATTTTTGGAATTGTTGATTTGCATAAAGCCTTTACTCATCACATTGAGTGGGAAACCATTACATTATTAATCGGAATGATGATTCTTGTGAACATTACCAGCAAATCCGGCTTTTTTCAGTATGTAGCCATTAAGGCCGCTAAAGCCGCTAAAGGTAATCCCGGCCGCATTTTAGTGATGTTATCTTTGCTGACAGCTGTATTATCAGCTTTTCTTGATAATGTCACAACCGTCTTGCTTATCGTCCCGGTGACGTTCTCAATTACGCGTATCCTTCGCGTGAACCCAGTTCCTTATTTAATCTCTGAGGTGCTTTCCTCAAATATCGGCGGTACCGCTACTCTGATCGGCGATCCCCCCAACATTATGATTGGCTCAGCAAATAAACATCTAGATTTTAACGATTTTTTAACGAATTTGGCTCCCATCATCGTCATTATTATGCTTGTAACGGTGGCTATCTTATTTTTGATTTATCGACGCCAGTTAAAATCCGATCAAAAATTAATTGAGCAATTAATGGAACTGAATGAGAGCGATTACATTAAAGATAGCGTCTTGTTAAAAAAGTCCGTCACCGTCTTAGTGCTAACGATTTTGGGATTTATTCTCCACTCTTCTATTCATGTCGATGCAGCGGTGATTGCAATGACTGGCGCGACGATTCTCATGGTGATTGGAGTGCAAGAGCATGAGATGGAAGATATCTTTTCTTCAGTAGAATGGGTGACGATCTTTTTCTTTGCTGGGTTATTTACATTAGTAGGAGGGCTTGTCGATATCGGTTTGATTAAAAGTCTCGCTGAAAAAGCATTGGATGTGACAGGAGGCAATATTTCAGTCGCTGCCTATTTTATTCTTTGGGTTTCAGGAATCGCCTCAGCAACTATTGATAATATCCCGTTTGTCGCCACGATGATTCCGCTGATTAAAGATATGGCAGCAGGAATGGGATTGTCGCCTGATGCTCCGCAAATTGATGTTTTATGGTGGGCGTTAGCGCTCGGAGCCTGCTTAGGAGGAAACGGCACTCTCATCGGTGCCTCGGCTAATGTTATTGTCGCTGGCATCGCTTCACGAGAAGGACATGGATTCAGCTATATGGATTTTTTGAAAATCGGTGCTCCTTTAACGCTGATCACTTTGCTTCTATCACATTTGTATTTATTTTTGCGCTATCTAATGTAGTAAAAAAGAGCGAGTTCATGCTAATGACTCGCTCTTTTCTGTTTCATGCTCATGACGTATAGTGAGCCTTCCCACATACACTCGGTTAAGAGGGGGAGAGGGTCGTCTAGCATGCCCTATTGCTGCCAACTAACCATCGGACTGCGTTGGAACGTATTTTAGTTTTTGAGATACTTGAGAAGCCAAACATCTCAGATTGCAAATAAAATCCATTTTTTCTTTAACCATCTAAGCATCCATTCATTTCCCTCAGATTGTCTTGAAAACACTTGTCAGATAAGGAACAAAGCTAAGCATTGAATCAAGACGTTCATAAGCGGACGAACAAAACAAGTGATGCAACATGAAAGCATTTGTCAACAGTCTGATGTTTTATTCATGATCGAGTTGCTTTCGTCCAACCTCTTGTGCATCCCGTAAATCATAATCGCTTCCTTCATCATCTGAACTTACATGGATCAGATCCTCACGAGCACCTTGTTGGCTTGCCCTCTCAATATGGCTTCTATCTTTCTCCGGTTTCACCATCAATCCCCCCATATTCTCGCTATTGAAGCATTTATAGTAACCCATGGTAATGATACTGAATCAGCATCTATACAAAAGTAAGCAAACCATGATCTCGTTGCGGCGGCACGCTTTCATGCGAGTGAGGCAAGCCACCGATTTGCCTCTAACCGGTAGACTGTACAGATACTATTTGTTCCATTTTTCATTTGTATTTATATATTTTCTAAAAACGACCGCATTATTCAAAAAATTAATTGACAGTCAAGCAATTGTTCGATACGATTTTGTTAACCAAATAAACAAGGAGGTTCACATATGACATCAAAACCGTCATTCCGTGCATTTGATATGACATTAATCGCCATGTTCGCAGCCTTAATGGCCATTGGAGCCAATATTACTTCTTGGGCACCATTTTTAGTCATTGGCGGAGTACCGATTACATTGCAAACGTTTTTTTGTTTGTTTGCCGGTGCTGTTTTAGGACGGCGCCTCGGCGCCTTTGCCATGATTGTATATATGCTCGTCGGTTTAGTTGGCGCACCTGTATTCGCCCAATTTTCTGGTGGATTCAGCATGGTTGTCCGTCCGACATTCGGCTTTATTCTATCCTATATTTTAGCAGCATATATCACTGGTTGGATCGTCGAAAAAGGCAACCCGTCTCCTTCTGTCGTTCGTTTTGTTGTCGCTGCACTCATCGGAATGATCATCAATTATGTAATCGGTACAAATTGGATGTTTTTAGCGTATAAATATTGGGGACAAGCTCCAGAAGGATTCTCTTATAGCATGGCATGGGCCTGGATGCTCGTACCTCTGCCAAAGGATATTATATTATCCATCGTCGCCGGCGTAATATCGCCTCGAATTTATGCCTCTCTTCGCAAATCGTTCGCAGCCAATCGACATGCAGCATAATTGAAAAAACCGGGCGTAAAATCAACGCCCGGTTTTTCTTATAAGAATAATTTAAATAATTGGTAAATAAATCCAGAAATCAACGCTGAAACAGGCAGAGTGATAATCCATGTGAGCACAATGCGCTGTGCGACTCCCCATTTTACACCTTTCACACGCTGTGCCGCACCAACCCCCATAACAGCAGAAGAAATGACGTGAGTCGTACTCACCGGCAATTTAAATGTCGTTGCCGCAAAAATAATAAGGGCAGAAGAAAGGTCAGCTGCCGCCCCGTTGACAGGACGAATTTTCATAATCTTTCCGCCAACGGTTTTAATGATTTTCCAGCCGCCAACGGAGGTTCCAAGCCCCATGGCAATGGCTGCTGAGAAGCGCACCCACTCTGGAATGTCAGTGGAGTGATGATAATTTCCAGCAATTAATGCCATCGTAATAATCCCCATCGCTTTTTGCGCATCATTCGTCCCATGTGTATAAGCCTGCATCGCTGCCGTCAACACTTGAAACATGCGAAATCCCTTGGTCGTTTTGGAGAGGTTGGCGTTTTTAAACGTTATTCGGAATAAATTCATCATAATAAATCCTACGCCAAATGCAAGAAACGGAGAAAGGATAAGGGATTGTAAAATTTTCAAAAATCCTTCGTAGTTCAAAACGTCAAAACCGGCTGCTGAGATAGCAGCTCCGGCAACAGCCCCAATAATCGCATGAGAAGAGCTGCTTGGAATTCCGTAATACCATGTAATTAAGTTCCAAGCAATCGCTGCTGTCAGCGCTGCTAAAATAACAACGGAACCATTCTCTAAGGCAAACGGGTCAACAATATCTTTCGTAATCGTTTTAGCAACCCCTGTAAAAGTTAAAGCACCGATTAGGTTCATCGTCGCTGCTAAAATAATCGCTTGACGCGGCGTCAGTGCTCTTGTCGAAACTGATGTTGCAATCGCATTCGCTGTGTCGTGAAAGCCATTAATAAAGTCAAAAGCTAACGCAAAGATGACAACTAAAGCTGTAAGTATGAACACCGTATCCATAAAAGAACAATCTCCTTTTACGCGTTGCGCATAATGATGGTTTCAATGGTATTGGCAACATCCTCACAGCTGTCAGCGATCTCTTCTAGCATTTCATACAATTCTTTATATTGGATCAATTTAATTGGATCTTTTTGTGTCACAAATAAGTTTTTAATAGAGGCTCTTAAAATTTCATCACATTTTGTTTCATAATCTTTGATTTTTATGGCATGTACCCGCATATCAAGCAGTTTTTTGCTTGCTAACAGTTTCAACGCTTTAGCGATTTCAATGGTACTTTGATAAATATTTTCAAAAAATTTCGCCATATGGTCATCAATATCGGTAAACGAAAACATTTCAAAACGAGCAGAGCATTGCTCAAATCCATCTAATACATCATCCATTTTCATCGCTAATTGGTGAATATCTTCCCGTTCAATCGGCGTAATAAATGTCTTATTTAAAGCAACGACAAGCTCATGAATAAACGAATCGCCTTTCTTTTCATACTCTTTCATGACACGTGCAAACTCTTTGAGATCACTAATGTTATTGATTTTGTATTCAACAAAATACTGTGCTGCCTCTTTTACATTCTCCGAAATTGTAAACAATAAATCAAAAAAGACATCTTTTTTTGGTGCAAAAACCATAAAAAAACCCCCATTTTATGTAACTAATGTTGAGCCACCCTGTCTTATTTTATCAATAACCGTCGAATTTACAACAATTTAAAAAAAAATTAACACTAAATTTACATTATCTTTACATTTGGATGAACGATTCGCTCGTATTCGTCTTAGAGTTAACATATCTACTAAAAAGCCTCCCACCTCTAAATGAAATGGAGGTGGGAGTGGTTCAGCGTAGCAGCAGCAAGCTTAACAAAAAACTTTGTCTCATTTAATCATTTTGATTTTTCCCTTCGCCGATCTGAGACACGGAACACAGCCGAGTGCGGCAAACGATGTAGGATAAAAAGTTCTCAACAGTCTGAAGAAGCCGCTGATGAACGGCTTCTTCTCCTTACTGGAAACGCTCGACGAAAGTAGCAAGAGTGCGCACCATCACACCGGTTGCACCGGCCGGCCCTAAATCATGGTCTTTCGATGTAACGGAGGTACCGGCAATATCTAAATGTACCCAAGGAGTGTTCTCAGCAAATTCAGCGAGAAAGGCTCCGCCCATAATCGCGTGGCCTTCGCGTCCTGGAGAGTTGTTGAGATCAGCGATCGGACTATTGCGTACACGTTCCTTATCTTTTTCTGTAATTGGCAGGCGCCAAATACATTCACCGGTTTCCACTGATGCCTCTAAAAGCTGCTCAAACATTTCCTCATGATTCGTCAGCGCGCCTGTAGTATGGACACCAAGCGCAATAATGACGCCCCCTGTTAAGGTAGCTACATCGATAATGTAGTTCGCACCATGATGCTTGGCATAAGTAATGGCATCCGCTAAAATCAAGCGCCCTTCTGCATCAGTATTCTTAATTTCAATCGTTTTACCGCTCATGGATGTAATCACATCGTCCGGTCTAAACGCATCAGCGCTAATTAAATTATCAGTAGCTGGGATGACGGCGATCACATTTTGCTCCGGCCGGAGTTCACCGATAATTTCCATCGCACCAAGGACAGCGGCTGCACCGGCCATATCGGTCTTCATACCGACAATTCCATCCTTTGTTTTAATGGAATAGCCGCCTGTATCAAAGGTTACTCCTTTTCCGACAAGCGCGATGACATTCTCCCACGCTTCCTTCCCTTGGTACTTCAAAACAATCATTTTCGGCGGTTCCGACGACCCTTTATTAACAGCCAACAGCGCTCCCATTCCGAGCTTTTCCATTTCCGCTTTTTCCAGCACCTCGTATTCAAACTTATATTTTCGCGCCAATTCTACTGCATAATCGGCCAAATCTGTCGCCGTTAATAAATTACTTGGTGTATTCACCAGCGTCCGAGCTGAATTGGTAGCCCTTCCATAAACAGAACCGACCAAAAGGCTCGCTTCCACTTCTTTAGGGTCCGCCGCTGTATAGACAGTCATCTCTTCCAGTTTCTTTTCTGGTTCATTTGATTTTTGTTTATATCCGACAAATTGATATGTCGCCAGCGCAAACGCCTCAGCAAAAGCGTGAGCTGCCTCGCTAGCATCAAGATTTTCGGTAATAAACGTATCGAGAGCCACTGCTGCTTCTGTGAGCTTTTCTCCTTTTAACATTTTAAACAGCCGGCCAATCGCTTCTCGTAATCCATCAAATGTCAGGTCTGATTCCTTGCCTAATCCTACAAAATAAAGGCGCTTGATATTCAATTGCCCTAGCGTATGTATTTTAGCAATTTGCTTTCGCTTTGGAGAAAGATCTCCTTCTTTCAACAATGCTGTAAGTTGTCCATTTAACTGTTCATCCCAAGCAGCCAGCACACCACCCAATGCGCTCTGCCGCTCAAATATCCCAACAATACAAGCCTCATGCTTTGTTTCATTTAGAGACTCCTGAACCACTTTAAACATGATATGAATCCTCCTTTGTCTGATTTTTCCTCTATCATCATACAATGCATCATCCCATTTCGCTAGCCAGCTAATCTTGTAGCACTAATACAAGCTCAGGAAGAGAAGGCAGACGATGAATCTGAGAAAAATCCACTCGCTCAATATCTGCTGGAATCAAGTCAAGACAGCGCTCAATAAAGCTGTATACCGCTTCTACATCCAGCCCCCAATGGATGGGCCGATAAGGCTGCAAATAGTTTTGGGCAGCTTCCATCATCATCCGTGTTCCTTTCACATTGCCATAGCTATAATGATATAAAGCTACCGTCATTTGCAGCAATCCTTTAATGAAAAAATTGCTTTTATCCTCCATCCAAATTTCTTCCAATAAATCATGGCACGTATAAAAATCTCCCTCGTTAAATTTCACAAAAAACTCATAATACGCAAGCGGATACACGCTTCTCCCTCCCCTTTTTCAGCATATCACAAGGAAACCGCACAGCAGAAGAAGAATACACCATTATGGAATAAAAAAGAGGTGATAATCATGAGAATCATTTCCATATGCCCAAGCAATACAGAACTGCTCGCTTACCTAGGAGGCTTAGAGAATTTAATCGCCGTGGACGATTATTCGGATTGGCCAAGAGCAGTACATTCCCTTCCTAAAGTGGGGCCTGATCTAAAGATCGATATGGATGCAGTCGAAGCGATGAATCCAGATCTTGTGCTTGCTTCCTTAAGCGTGCCAGGAATGGAGAGAAACATTGCTGAGTTGCAAAAACGACGTATTCCTTATATCGTCTTCCAGCCAAATTCGTTGAATGATATTGCTTCCGATTTGCTTTTATTAGGAGAAGCAATGCACAAAAAAGAACAAGCACAAAAAATCGTCACTCGTTACCAAGCATTTATCCATCACTATAAGCAACTAGCTAAAAAGATCGAGACGCCGACCTCTCTCTACTGGGAATGGTGGCCAAAACCTGTATTCACTCCTGGAGGAGCAAATTGGCTTACTGAAATAAGCGTGCTAGCGGGAGGAACGAATGTTTTTGCTGATATCGAGGCAGCCAATATCCAAACAGACTGGAATGAAGTAAAAAAACGAAACCCGGAACATATTTGCCTTGTTTGGGTTGGAGTGAGAACGGAAAAAATCGATCCAACCATCGTCAACAAGCGTCCCGGATGGAGCGAAATCCAAGCAGTAAAAGCAGGGCGCATTTCCGTCCTCGAAGAATCTTTATTTTGTCGTCCTTCACCAAGGCTACTGCTCGGATTAAAAAAGCTTGCTGCTTTGCTTCACCCTGACATATTTCCAGAATATGATCATATCGACCCTTTACTTCACGAAAAAAGACAAAGTCACTGTTGACTTTGTCTACAACCATTTTAACATTCTTCATTGATGATGGCGGTCTCACACCAGACTGGCTTGAAGCCACTTGGCAGACAAGAAACATGGCCGAGTGCTTGAGACGTACGAGAACAGTGACGCAGGATGGAAGCATTTATAAACAATCTGAAGGGCTGTCATGAACAGCCCTTCTCTATTTTCATTAACTTTCCGATTTCAAATATTGTTGCCGAAACACTTGCATGGCTTCATCCTCATTTAATTTAGTTAGCTCTTGCTCGGATAATGTCCCATTTCCTTTTTTCACAATATAAACTTTTACCGTTTTCTTGCCCCAATGTTTGTACACATCATCTACTGTATGGTAGTATAAATCAATGCGGTTCCCTTTAATAGCCGCTCCTTTATCTGCCACTACCCCATATCCATATCCCGGAATAAACAAAATCGTTCCAATAGGAAACACATTTAAATCAGCAGCAATCGTTGAAAAGAGATCTCGTTTGACTCGTACACCTGAATAAGTAATGCCGTATTCCGGATGGTTCGGCGATTTCCCTGTCGATTCCACGCCTGCTGTATAGCCAGTCGCAACAACAGTAGTGGAAGGGTATTGCGACCAATCGATCGCTTCCTCTAAGTTTAGCGAGTGATTCATCGTTTGTTCGGATGAAATTTGCGGCTGCACCCGCTCTTCATATCGAGTCCATTGCTCATTTGCTAATGCATGGTTGTCTATCTCGAAGTTATCAAAAAAAGAATAACTGCGTTGAAAAAATGAAACGGATGAATTATAAAGTGAGTGAACAATTGTCTTCGCTTCTACTCCAGAAACAGATTGAAATGTAGTAAAAAGCGCGCCGATAAATAAAAGCGTCATACTCATTCTTCTAATTATATTCATTTCCTCACTCCTCCCATGGTTCTATTTATTTCCACAGGGAAAACGAAATATTCACCGGGGGAAGAATGAGAAAATAAAAAAGACTCTCGCTTATTCAGCGAAAGTCTTAAAACATTTGATATCCTTTAGCACGCAGCGCCCGAATCGCAATTCCGGCAAAAATGGCGCCGACAAGCCCGCTGCTAAGGATCATAACATCAGCAGGCGCCAGCGATAGTATTTTGTGTTTGAGCGCAGTAAACGAAGCGCCTGGATGAGTAAAATATTCTGTCCATCTCACATCATCAATAATAAAAATAAAGACAATCGGACTTAAAATGGCCATAATCCACGACATTCTTAAAATCATATTCAATAAAAAGCCAATCCCAAAAAATAACACAAAAAACAATAACATGGATATTAATAAAACGGGTACGCTCATTTCCATCCCCATCACCTCCAGTACATCCTTCTTAAGTGTACTGAAACGTAGAATGGGAGTCAATGAAAGCATTCATATAAGCGCTTTTGCATAGCAAAATGCTAGAGGCAAGCATGTAAACTTGCCCCCAGTTATCATTTATTTACGATTTTTGCTATCGGTTCCTTTTCCAGAGCAGCAATAGCATGTTTCTGAACCGCCTAACAACAATTGAACGTAACCATTTCCTTCACAATATGGGCATACCGTTGATTCTGTCTTTTTCATCATGTCATCCCTCTTCCCTTTTCTTAATTTTCTGATAATATATCAAAGATCTATACAAAAAGAAAAGGAGCATTTCGGACGATTTCCCTCGATGTAAACGGATACATTGGCAAAATCCTTTCATTTCCTTCGATTTTCTTAATTTTTTGAATTTTTGAAATAAACGTGGTATTTTGTATATCCGAATGGTTCACCCGGATCCAATCCGTTATGAAAATGGAAATAGGATAAAGGCCATGCTTTCAGCAGATGCTGCAGCAAAGTCGACGCACTTGAATCACTCAAAAGAGACTCTTTCGATAAAAACGCCGCTGTCCATAGTTCATCTTGTTGGATGACCATTTTTTTGGATAAAGCCTTCAACAAAAAAATCATCATATTGTCGCTGATTTCATCATCTATGACTCCTGTGCGCAATCCAATCAATCCGATCACTTCGGCTTGGATTCCTGTTTCTTCCTCCACTTCCCGGATCACCGCTTCATCTGCTGTTTCTCCACGCTGCACGAATCCTGCCGGCAATGACCATTGTCCTTGCAATCCGCCATACTTCTTCTTGACAACAAGCCAATCCCCCGCATCATTTAGTACGATCCCTGCCGCCGCCAACCACACATGCCCACGCTTCTTTTTCATATAGCTCCAACCTCTTTTTCCTTCAATTTTAAAAAAAGGGCAAACAAAAGCTTGTTTGCCCATACAATTTCTTTATTAGAAGAACTTAAATTTTCCTTTTTTCATAACGAGAGATGGACCGCCGATCAAGTAGAGGGCACGATTGTCAACCATTTTTTTCATAAAGCTTGCTTTTGCCCCCCACATCTTTTTACCAAACACAACGCCAATAGCGTCGTCATGCCCAAGCGAACATACCGTTCCTTTAATATCTGGCTTAAATGGCTGCAGTTCGCCCTGTTCGCGAATTAAAACGGCAAGGTTTTTCGCGCATAACTCGCCTTGCTGCATCGCAATTTGTGCTGTAGGCGGATATGGGCGATTCGTTTCTTCATTAATCATTAGTGAACAGTCGCCGACAATGAATACGTTATCATAACCAGGAGCGCGCAAGAACGGATCCACTTTTACACGGCCCCGCATTGCTTCAAAGCCAGATTCATCAATGACATAGCTTCCACGCACACCCGCGGCCCAAACGACTGTGCCTGCTTTGATTTCTTCAACTTCGTCACCTTTCGCAACCACAATGCCCTCTGGTGTACATTCTTTAATGGCTGTTCCGATTTTAAACTCTACTCCTTTGCGCTCCAACAAGCTAACCGCATATTCCACAAGCTCTGGATCAAAGCCAGGAAGAGCTGTCGGAGCAGCCTCAACGCAAATGATGCGCACTTTTTTCGGATCCACATCATATTCACGGCAAAGCTCTGGAATGCGGTTTGCCAGCTCGCCAAGAAATTCGATACCCGTAAATCCAGCACCGCCAACAACAATCGTTAAACGCTCATCGCGCTTTTCTTCTTCTGTATGATAGGTCGCAAATTGATATTCGATATGCTCGCGAATTTGGCGGGCGGCATTCACGTTAGCAATAGAAAATGCGTACTCTTTTAGCCCTTTAATGCCAAATGTTTCAGATTCGAAACCGAGCGCAATGACTAAATAATCGTAAGTTAATTCGCCGTTTTGTAAAATCACTCGCTTCTCTTGCGGAACTACTTTAACAACCGTATCTTGCACAAATTGCACTTTGCTGCGATCAATCACATCAGCGATTGGATAGCGCACGCGATCATGATGCAGCGTTCCAGCTGAGGCCTCATGCAACCACGTAGTTTCGTAGTGATAATTGTTTTTGTTGACAAGAGTAATGTTCGCTTCATTCACTCCAACAAACTTTTGCAAGCGCACCACGGTCATCAAACCGCCATAGCCTGCCCCTAAAATTACAACATTTGGCTTTTTCAACTCAATCACTTCCACCTTTTTATTTTTTATTTGCAGCATTTACCACTAGCGTGCACTTTCATGCTGCATTTTATTGAAAAAAAGTTTGTGAATAAATTCACGATGAGGGACAAAAAAATGTCGAATAATTGTCAAAAAATCTTAACAATCCATCCAAAAACATATTAGTCTTTTTTCGTATCGTTTTCAAGTGATTTTTTTCTTTTTTATAAAAGTAATGAATATGTTATGATGTAAGTGTCTGCATTTTTCATTGAGTAGGGGGGAGAAGGGGTCATGAAGGAAGACCAGAAGGTATATGATATTACGATTATTGGCGGCGGACCAACAGGGCTGTTTACAGCGTTTTATGGAGGAATGCGCCAAGCAAGCGTAAAAATTATTGAAAGCCTTCCACAATTGGGAGGACAGTTATCTGCTCTTTATCCAGAAAAATACATATACGACGTCGCTGGGTTTCCTAAAATTCGCGCACAAGAACTGATTGATAATTTAAAGGAGCAAATGGCCAAATTTAATCCGACCGTTTGCTTAGAACAATCCGTTGAAAAACTGGAAAAGCAGGATGATGGTATTTTTAAACTGACAACAAACAAAGAAATCCATTATTCGAAAGCTGTCATCATTACAGCTGGAAACGGCGCCTTCCAGCCACGACGCCTTGAGTTGGCAGATGCCGCTCAATATGAAGGGAAAAACCTGCATTACTTTATTGATGATTTAAATAAATTTGCGGGACAAAAAGTGCTTGTTTGCGGCGGCGGCGACTCGGCTGTCGATTGGGCGCTTATGCTTGAGCCAATTGCTGAAAAAGTGACCATTGTCCATCGCCGCGATAAATTCCGGGCTCATGAGCATAGTGTAGAGAATTTAATGAATTCCAAAGTTGTTGTCAAAACACCATTTGTGCCCGTTGATTTAGTCGGTGACGATGGGGGCATTCGCCAAGTGATTCTCGAAAATGCAAAAGACGGCTCAAAAGAAACGATTGATGTGGATGCCGTAGTGGTCAACTATGGATTCGTATCATCCCTTGGACCGATTAAAGAATGGGGACTTGAAATTGAAAAAAACTCCATTAAAGTAAACTCCAAAATGGAAACAAATATTCCAGGCATTTATGCAGCTGGCGATATTTGCACATATGAAGGAAAAGTAAAATTAATTGCCTGCGGCTTCGGTGAAGCGCCGACGGCAGTCAATAACGCGAAAGCCTATATTGATCCAAAAGCCAAAATACAGCCAATGCATTCTTCTTCTATGTTCTAAACCATCTGCGGCAGGGCGGTCGATTCCTAGACCTCCCTGCCGTGTTTTATTTTCTTCACAAATATGGAGCACAATGTTTATGGCAAATAGCACAAAAGAGCGCCCTTAGCATAAGGACGCCCTTTTTATAAAGAAGTTCGTCGCTAAATAGCCTTAGCACTCCTCCGGTGTTCCAGCGTTTGCCGCCGTACGGAACGACGATCCGCAGCCGCATGTGGCGATCGCGTTCGGGTTGTTGATTGTAAAACCTCCACCCATTAACGACTGTTTGTAATCGATAATCGTGCCTTTTAAAATTGGCACGCTTTCTTTATCAATCAATATTTTAATACCATGCTGCTCCAGCTCATGATCATCTTCATGGCGGTCATGTTCAAACCCCATGCCATATGATAATCCGCTGCAGCCGCCGCCCTTTACTCCTACGCGGAGATAAGCGTTCTCTTCTCCATGCTCTTTCATCATATCTTTAATTTGAAACGCCGCTGCTTCCGTCAACTGAATGACGTCGCTCATATCATTCCCTCCTTTTTCATTAGTATATCTGTTTTCCTATCACTTGTTCAAACGATTCAAATCGTCAGCCTCCATTTTGCTACAGCTTTAGCTTTATTTGGACAACTAACGATCATTTGGGCCAAAGATCCATTTACCGATTGAGATCAACACTTGGTCTTAGTACTCATACACACCTGTACAAATCGTTTCGGCAGGCCCTGTCATCAGCACATTTCCTTCCTCTGTCCAGGTAATAAATAAATCGCCACCTAACAGATGAACAACTGTTTCACGATTACGGGCCGTCCAACCATTCAGTACGGAGGCTACCACCGCTGCACACGCCCCTGTTCCGCACGCCTGTGTGACTCCTGAACCGCGCTCCCATACACGAAAGTGCAGTTCATGATCACTGACAACTTCTACAAATTCCACATTAACCCCCTCTGGAAACCGTTTGTCTTTTTCAACAATAGGACCAAGCGAGGTCACAGGAGCCTGGTGAATATCATTTACATAAAAAATGACATGTGGGTTCCCCATGGAAACAGCGGTCATCGTATATGTTTGATCAGCGATTCGAATCGGTTCTGCGACCACCTGCTCTGCTTCCTCTCCGATCATCGGAATTTCACTCCGCTTAAGGCGAGGGTGCCCCATATCAATAGTTACGTTAGTCACAAGGCCATTTTCCACAGAAACTTCGGCTTTCACCAGCCCTGACAATGTTTCAATAAAAAATGAGCGCTCCTTCACCAACTGATGCTCATAAGCATATTTCGCTACACAGCGAAGGCCGTTGCCGCAATTTTTTCCTTCGGAGCCGTCACTATTAAAAATCCTCATGCGCACAGGAGCGACGTTTGACGGACAAATTAAAATCAGTCCATCCGATCCAATCCCTGTGTGAACATTGGATACTTTGATCGCTAGCTCTGGCAAAAGCTCTTCTGGGATCGTCTCTTCAAACAAATTGACATATATATAACTGTTTCCTAAGCCGTGCATTTTCGCAAACGAAAAATTGCCCATTGTGCATCCTCCTAAAAATTTTGTACATATAAGTATAAACGCGATATTGTTGGGAAACAATGAAAATATCCCCCGTTTTTTCATATACACCTTTAAAAGAAGATGCTCTGGCATCTTCTTTTTTTGTGCTCTTATCTGTATAATAAATTTGTAATAGGCCTTTATCCTTAAATCAATCGCGGGGGAAGCATCATGGAAATAAATGAGTTATATGATCGGAAGATTTCTTGCCTTGTTTGTCATCAGCCATACACCACGAAAAAGATTCGCTCCCGCTTTCTTCGGCCAATAAAACACGACAGCGATTTTTGTTCATACTACCAGTCTGAAGACCTAAATCCGCTGCTTTATTATGTGAGTGTTTGTCCTCATTGCGGATTTTCGGTGACAGAAGATTTTTCTGCTTATTTCCCTCCTCAAACATTTGAAGCGATTCAGCAACATATTTGTCAGCTTTGGAGCGGACACAATTATAGTGGAAAGCGAACGTTTCAAGAAGCGGTTAGCACGTATAAGCTCGGGATTTATTCAGCTACGCTGAAGCAGGAAAAACACATTGTTCTTGCTGGCTTGTATATGCGTCTTGCTTGGCTTTATCGCACATACAAAGTTCCTGAACAAGAAAAGCGTTTTATGCGTCTCGCTTTACAGGAATACATGGCATCCTATAGCAACGACGATTTTCTTGGAACCCATATGTCTGAGGTGCGTATTCTTTATCTCATAGGTGAACTGCATCGAAGATTAGGTGAAACAAAACAGGCGATTTTATATTTTTCAAAAGTGATTGCGAAAAAGAAGGAAACCATTGAAACAGGGATTATTGCTATGGCTCATGAACGATGGCAGGAAATTCGCAGCGGCGAAAACTCTAACCATCAACACGGCGATGAACGGCTAAAATAAGCGCAAGTGGTCGATTTCTAGCACCAATGGCTCCCAAAAATCGATATGCATGCATTTATAAAGATTGAACGAATAAATCTTAGATTCAGAGCTTCTTGTGACTGATCTTTTCTTCATGCATTCGCATGGCAAAAATCTGACGAACTCTATGCTAACATATCAAGCGGCAACCATATAAAGAAGGATATTCAAAAAGCGGCTGTCTGCAGCCGCTTTTTTCTAAAACATTGGATTTTCCTCAAGAAATTTATAAATGTTTTCTACCAAATGCTCCGGCGTTTCCCCTGTTACTACTTCGCCGTTTACTAACGCAAAAAGCGACTGGCCGCATTTCCCGCAATAGCTTAGGCATCCATATTCAATGATATCTAGGTTCGGATCTTTTTCCAATTTTTCCAGCGCTTTTTGTGAACCATTCGCTAAGTTGCTTATACAAAATTCAATAATTGGCTGAATCAACGCTTGTCACCTCACTACCTGCTTTAAATGGTAACGATTTTTATCGTCGCCGTCAATTTATGACACTTTATTTCTTGATTCCGCCATCCTGAATAAAGAAAGTCCTTTATATATTTATCATTTTTTTCGAAAAATTATTGTGATTTTGTCACAATTTCGCTATACTTTTAATGTCATTTGGTCAACGTTTTGCGTGAAAAGACAACTACAAAAGGGGAATTCTAGCATGAGAAACCTCGTTCTGCTTGGTGGGGGCTATGGAAATATGCGAATTTTGCTTCGCCTTCTCCCAAACCATTTACCTGAGAACGTTCACATTACGCTGATTGACCGTGTTCCGTATCACTGTTTAAAAACGGAATACTATGCATTGGCTGCTGGTACCGTCAGCGACCACGATATTCGTGTACCTTTTCCAGAACACCCTCGCCTCACATATTGCTTTGGAGAAGTTGTTCGTATTGATTTGGATGCCTGTACGGTCTTATTGCATGATGGGACGACTGTAGCATATGATGATTTAGTCATCGGATTAGGCTGTGAGGATAAGTATCATAACGTCCCTGGGGCGGAACAGTTTACACATAGCATCCAGTCGATTGAAAAATCCCGTGTCACATATCAAACATTAAGCAATTTACCTCCGCAATCCACTGTCGGTATCGTTGGAGCAGGATTAAGCGGTGTCGAATTGGCAAGTGAGCTGGCCGAAAGCCGTCCTGATCTTCACGTGATGCTATTTGACCGCGGAGAACGAATTTTACCTATGTTTCCAGAGCGGCTCAGCCAATATGTCGAAACCTGGTTTCATGAGCATGGCATCAGCATTGTCCGCCATTCCAATATCACAAAAGTTGAAGAAGGCATATTATATAATCACGATGAGCCTATTCATTGTGACGCCATTGTATGGACAGCAGGAATCCAGCCAAGCCGGGTCGTTCGTGAGTTAAATGTGGAGAAAGACGGGCAAGGCCGCGTGGTCTTAACCAACCAGCACCATATCCCTGAATATGAAAATGTATATGTTGTCGGCGACTGTGCGAGCCTTCCTCATTCCCCAAGCGCACAGCTTGCGGAAGGACAGGCGGAGCAAATTGTTCAAGTGCTGCAAAGCCGCTGGCGCGGAGAAGAACCGCCAAACGAATTTCCGCCGATTAAGCTAAAAGGCATTCTCGGTTCTCTCGGCAAAAAGCATGGATTTGGCCTTGTCGCTGACCGCCCTTTAACCGGCAGAGTGCCGCGTCTGTTAAAATCTGGCGTTCTTTGGATGTACAAATATCATAATGGATATTGATGCAAAACGGCTCAAAATATCTTCAAACCCTTTGATCAATCAGTATTTGTTAAGTATAACTAAATTGAAT
>NZ_NASY01000051.1:0-63912 GCF_002075365.1 Anoxybacillus sp. UARK-01
AACCATATGGCAGGAAGATTTTCTTTTATTAGTTTTTCGATTCCACGGCAGGAATAAACCTTTTGGGAATAACTATACAGAATGATTTTAAGCATCATTTTGGGATGATAGGAACTTCTGCCACCACCTTTATAATGAGAAAACAATAGCTCATCTGGTACAGATTCCACCATTTCGTCCACTACTCGTGCGACGTGATGTTCTGGTATAAGGGCTTCAATATCAAAAATCACTTGAGTTTGACGATTGTCATAGGGTTTAAAAGTAGGGGCTAATGGTCTTTTAGAGGGCTTTTTTTCCTCTGTCTCTGGAAAAAGTGTCATTTGCGTGTTATAATTTTCAGTAGTAATCATTTGATTGCTCATAAAAATCGTCCTTTCTGGAATGTTGTGGTGGTACCTTCATTTTACAGGATAGGACGATTTTTTTGTGTACTTTTTTAAAAAATGAAAAAAATGAGAGGGGCTTCAAAAAGTCAGTTACCCTGACTTTTTGGACAGCCCCTTTTATTGAATCTCGTTTACCTCGTCTACAATCGTTTGCAAATCCGTACGAAATTGTTCAAGACGCAGTCGCTGCGTTTCTGAAGCGACTTCCATTGCGTTATTGATTTGTTCAAATGCTTCATTGACTTCCTGCTTTAAATGCTTTAACTGGCTTCCGTAATCGGCCTGATCGCGAACTAAATGGTCATACCATTCCTTCGCTTCCATCGTCCCTTGTTCAGCGGCTTGAAACGCTTGTTGCTTATCTTTATGATACGGCATGTTCTTCCTCCTTCCACTGCATTGCACATTTATATCGTGTCAAATATTCAAAAATTTATACGATGAATAAATAAAAAAAACCCTGCTATCCTAATCAATAAAAGGAGGTTATTTTTATGAGCAAAGACACAGCAAAAAACGGCCGCAATAACGAACAGTCGGGACAACCCAAACCGCTGGACGGCTCCAAAAAAGTCAAAAACCGCAATCATACGCGGCAAAAGCATAACGCTGGACATGATATGTAATGCAACAAAATAGACAGAAGAAAGGGGCAACTGCCCAAGGCTTCCCCTCCCAAAAATCTAAAAGCTATCGTTTTTAATAGCTTTTAGATTTTTTTATTTATTTGGTTTACAAATAATAATCGCCATTCACTTTGTTAAAATGTGTGTGAACATATAAAAGAAAATATGATTGTTAGTCAGTTCTACTTCTGGGAATCTATCTTTTTGGAACGCATTGCGGATAGATTTAAAAAAGCCCCTAACGTATCGCACAAGTTCATATGTCGAAAGTTGAAATGGGATTTATATAGGTTCATTTATTACTTTAGATCGATAAAGCTGAAAGCATGATTGCATCATGAACAAAAGCCTCTTTTCAGCCTGTTAACAAACTCAACCAGCGGAAAGAGGCCTTCTTCTATCAATATTTTTGGCTTATCTTGCAAATGCGTGATGACCGATCCGGATGGTAACAGGTCTTGAAAGCATCCAGCGGTCTTTTGTAATAGCCGGATTATAAAAATACAACGAATGGCGCCGATCGCTTGGGAATAATGCTACCGCGCGATCAACCGCATCGTAGTCTTGCTTTGTTGGACGGATTTTTGTCAGCTTTCCTGTTTTGACAGGAACAAACGCATAGCCTGTTTTCGTTTTTTGATAAATCACGCCCTTTATCGTGTTAGGAAACGCCGGATCTTTGACCCGGTTCAGAATCACAAGCGCAACCTCTACTTTTCCTGCGAACGGTTCACTAGATCCTGTTTCCGCTTGAACAAGTTGCGCTAAAAGCGTTCTTTCCTCTGCGGTAATTTTCCATTTCGCTGCTGACGAAGCGGTTGTCGTTTTTTTCGCTGTTGCTATGACAGGCACTTTCAATGTTTCTCCGACCAAAATGCGGTCTGTTGTTTTTTTATTTAGCGTTTTTAACGTTGAAACACTCGTTTTGTATTTTTGAGCGATTTTATAAAACGAATCTCCTTTTTGCACTTTATAGTATGTATATGTGGTTGCTGCACTACTTTTATGTGGCGTAAACGCTACAACCATACAGCCAACTACTGCGAGTATTGCTAAAATCCTTTTGATCATGATGGCCTCCTCATAGTCGCTTTTTGGTTTTCCCGTTCGCATTTACTAGATTAGCATGTTTCAAGTGTGCTGACACTGGGCGACGTTTCCATTCCAGCTCATGAAATGTTCTCCATCTGTTGATATATAAAGGACGAGCTTATTTTTTTACAGTTGTATTACAGTTTCGTAACAGCGCTTATAACAGCGTTCTTGCCAAATATTCTTCTTTTAGAGATAATGTTTGATAGATCATGAAGGCTGTATTGAGGTGAAAACATGCTAACAGGCTGGTTTCTTTGGTTTATTTTATTCTGGGTGGTCTTTTTGCTTACGATGATGTCGATTGGCGGCTTTTTTATGTTCCGTAAATTTTTAAAGCGCCTGCCAAAAGCAGACGGAAAATCAGAGCTCGATTGGCAGGAATACTACATTGAGCAGACCCGGCATTTGTGGGGAGAGGAAGAAAAAGCGCTGCTTGAGGACTTAGTGAAGCCCGTTCCCGAGTTATTTCGCGATGTCGCTCGCCAGAAAATCGCAGGTAAAATCGGCGAATTAGCACTTCAAGAGCAAGCTTCACGCATTACAAAAGATCTTGTTATCCGCGGTTACATTATCGCTACACCAAAACGTGATCATAAATTTTTAGTCAAAGCTTTAAACGAAAAGCAAATCGATTTGGCGCCATATGCTCATTTACTTGAGTAAATTCGACACAACAAAAAAGATGGGGAGTCCCCATCTTTTTTATTGTGTCGACCAAAGAGTCGGATTATTGTTTAATTGCTTCTCTAGACGTTTATAAGAAACATACATCGCCGCTCGCCACGGAACGATCATCGCAAATGCCAATAAATAAAACATGCCGCTCAGCTGATGATAATCAATCGTTCTGCCTAAATAGACCTTTAAACCAAGACGAATGATAATAAGACCAACTAAAATCCAAACAAATGACTTGGACCGCTTTAAGTAAATATGGTGATCGCGAATTTCGAACTTGGATGTTTTAATTAAAAAAACCGAGAAACAGGCACCTAAAACAATGGCTTCCATCAGTTCCCCTTTTGTCACGCGGAACAGTGGATCTAAAAACATGAGCGAGCCGGTGCTCATAAAAAGCGGCGGCAGAATAATTTTTTTGGCATTTGTCGGTTTTTTCGATGCCTTCATACGAACAAACAAAATGAGTAGCGCCATTATAATCGCGATAATTGTGCTTAAAATTGCCAAGCAAATCATCCTTTGCTATAAGATTTTACTGCTTTCCTTTATTTCATTATAGACTTCTATAAGCAAGAAGATTCAGCAGCAACAAAAACACGCAAATAGAGCATGCCCAGAAGCCGCTCTAAAATTAGTGTCACCGTCATCACTACTGAACACGCAGCAATATGCTTTAAATCAACACACAGCCTACATTCCATTATTTAGGTGTCTATTTACACACTTTAAATTTCCAAAATCCACCTATTTTACATTAAAGCACGGGCAATCGCTTCCATCACACGGCTTTCATCAAACGGCTTCACAATAAAATCGATCGCTCCTGCCTCGATTGCTTCAACCACCATTTTTTGCTGTCCCATCGCCGAACACATAATAACTTTCGCTTTCGGGTCTATTTGTTTGATCGTTTTGATCGCTTCAATGCCATTCATTACAGGCATTGTAATATCTAACGTTACGATGTCTGGCTTTAATGCTTGATACAGCTCGATCGCTTCTTTTCCGTTTTCTCCTTCTCCTACTACTTCACAATTCGCTTTTTTTAAAATATTTGACAATGTCATTCTCATAAATTTCGCATCATCGACAATCAACACTTTTGCCATAATAATCCCCCTATTAGCCAGAAAAATAATATGCGCGATCATGGGTCGACAATAATCCTATGCAACAATGTAACGAATTTGCGGAAGAATTTCAACTTAAATATAGTGACAATCTATGATTCCTTTTGACAGAAAACATCCCATCACCTACGCTTTGTTTAGAAATGGGAGACTCCTTTTCGATAGCGCTAAAATCCCGTAAAACCTCCAAAAATACTGGTCGTGTAGATAATGATTTTCGTCATCCAGTCAAAAAACAGCAAAATCCCCATTATAATCATCACATATCCGCCTGCTTTCATAATTTTCATATGATAGCGGCGAATCCATTGCATTTTCCCAATAAAAAACGATAAAAGAAAAAACGGAACGGCAAAGCCTAGAGAATAAGCTGTCATATAAACCATTCCTGATCCTGGATTTGTCGCTGCTAAAGCAATCACTGACATTAAAATCGGGCCTGTGCACGGCGACCACCCTGCTGCGAAAGCCATGCCAATCAATATCGATCCCGCATACCCTGACGGACGATTGCGAAAGGAAATGCGATGATCTCTCATCAAAAAGCCTGGCTTAAATACACCGATGATCACAAATCCAAAGAAAATAATTAAAATGGCGCCGACTTGCCGAATAAAATCTTGATATTGTTTAAACAGTTCGCCAATTAGTGAAGTGCCAAATCCAATGGAAACAAAAATAAGAGAAAAACCAAGCAAAAAAAACAGCGTATGCAACAAGCTCCTCTTTTGCAACATCGCATTCTCCGCTTGCAGTTCCGCGACCGAAATGCCGGTAATATAAGATAAAAATGCCGGATATAACGGCAGACAGCATGGAGAAATGAACGATAAAAATCCTGCTCCAAATGCTAAAAAAAGATTTACGTCTGTCATCAATTTCAACCCCACAAGTTCTATTTTTTCTTTAATTTTACCAAAAAATAAATCTTAATGGTGATGTATGAATTTAAAAAAAAACCGACTTTTTTCTTTTGAATTAATTGCCAGAATAGTATACAATACCTATATAACTTTGTACAACAGAAAGGACTTGTTCTCCCGTGTCAAAACAAGAGATGCTTCGGCTCATTGAAAAGAAAAGAAACGAACTGATTGAAATGGTTGCCAAAAGTGGATTAAACGCAGCGATTACCATTCAAATCAGCCAAGAATTGGACTTGCTTTTGAACCAATATAATGAATACGTATACAAGAAACAGAAACGCCTCTCTTCTCAGTAAAAAAAACGATGAGGCGTTTTCTCACTATGAAACATTCCGTTTGTTGCAGAGTAACGGACCACTTGTATAGACAAGCTTTCGTTCGCTGCGCTACTAACGACGTTCAGGCGTCCCCCCTCTTAAAAGCTCATTCGATCTAACTCCTGCTTTGTTAGCTTTTACACCGTTTAGCGCAAATAAAAAGACACTCCGCGGAGTGCCTGTCCCATGTTTATTTAAGCTGGTTGTTCATCGCTTTCATCATTTGGTTGATTTTCTTTTGCGACGGTGTCATTCCCATCTGCATCATCATCATTCGAATCATTTGCTCATTAATTGGCGGGTTTTTCTTTAAATAGTTCATCATCGTTTTACGGGCAATGAAAAATCCTAGCGCTGTTCCAGCGATAAGCGCTAGAATGCCAACAAGAATCGTTGTCCACATACTGCTTTTTCCTCCTTCATGTTGTCTATCTAACAGTGTACTAAACAATGAGCTATTATACAATATTTTCCCTTAAAAATCTTTTATTTACGCACAATTCCGTCGATCAGAAAGAACAATAAATACAGTTTGCTACAGAAGAGCAGATCAAGAAGACGATCTTGATTGAACTGAGTGAATCTTCCAATTTTTTCACGCTGGAGCGTGATCGATATAAGTCGCCAACTTATCTCCTACCGTCGAAAAAATGGGAATCTGCTTTTGACTATATATGTTCCATCTTTTCACTGAATCTCTATCATTGGTAAATGGATCGAAGGCTAAATGAATCACTGCTGGTGCATCAACATTGGTCCACAAGTGGACGACGGTCGATCACGCGAATACGAACGAAAAGCAAGTCCAAAGACTTGCCTTTCTATTGCCAGTCCATGTGATTTTTTCTCCCAAGATCCAACGCCCTTTTTTCACATAGACACGCTATCCCAAATCATTATTTTTATTTCCATCTTTTAGGCAAATTTTCTGTTTTCTAATTCTGCTTTGAGCCATTGATAGTGGCTAAACTCGCTGTCAATCGCTAGAAAAGCGGATGATATCATAGCTAATGACTGGAAAATACGATTGGTTAAATCATAGCAATCGCTAATGAGGAGTAAGCGGCGCTTTTGGACAATGACAAGTGCCTCTTCATTCGTTTGATCATGTTTAAACATTAGCATATTTCGTTCCAAGTTTCTCTCAACTTGTCCAGAAAAATGCTCTTTTATTCCTAGCTCTACACGTGAAAACGAAATGCGTTCTGTAATAAATTCAACTTGTTTATGGCAAACACTTTTAAAAGGGGCCTTTTGATATTCCCGAAGCAGCTCGACGATTTTTTCTGGACGATGATAGTAATCTTTCACTACATCGTCTCGAAACAAATAAATCCAATAGCGCGTCACATTTCGTCCTCCATTCTTTTCTTCTTTTTACCTATTATAGAAAAACAGAAGAGAGAAACGTGTCTATTGGCGCAAAAATTCTTCACTATTTTTGTCGAAACAAAAGAAAAAGCTACCTTTCGCTAATAAAAGGCAGCTTTTTCACCTTATTTCATTATGGATGCAAAAGCTTCTTTACACGCTCGATTACATGCTCCACTGTGAACCCATACTCTTTCATAATCTGTTCGCCTGGAGCAGAAGCGCCGAAGCGATCGATTGCTAAAATGTCTCCTTCATCTCCCGTATAGCGCTCCCACCCGAATGAAGCCGCCATTTCAATCGCTAGACGCTTTTTCAAAGCAGACGGCAAAACTTGCTCTTTATATTCTTCCGGCTGCTGTTCAAAACGATCCCAAGATGGCATGCTAATAACCGAAACATAAATGCCCTCAGAAGCCAACGCTTTTTGCGCTTCAACAGCTAAACTCACTTCTGAACCGGAAGCAAGCAACAAGGCCTGCGGTTCTCCATTCGTTGCTTCTGATACGACATATGCACCTTTTTTCACACCTTCATATGCGCGCTCTGCCGTGGTTGCAAGCGTCGGGAGGTTTTGTCTTGTCAACACAAGCGCTGTTGGGCGATCCGTTGATTCCAGTGCTAAGCGCCATGCGGCCGCGGTTTCGTTCGCATCTGCTGGGCGAATTAACGATAAATTCGGCATTGCCCGCAATGAAGGAAGCTGCTCAATCGGCTCATGAGTCGGTCCGTCTTCACCGACCGCAATACTGTCGTGCGTAAACACATAGGTGACTGGTAAGCCCATTAATGCAGCAAGACGGATAGCTGGACGCAAATAATCAGAAAACACAAAGAATGTACCGCCAAATACTTTTACTCCCCCATGAAGCGCCATTCCATTCAATGCCGCTCCCATGGCAAATTCACGAACCCCGAACCAAATGTTTCGCCCTTCATAGCTTTCCGGCATAAAGTTGCCTGTTCCTTTAATCAGCGTTTTATTCGATCCCGCAAGATCCGCGGAACCGCCAATAAACTGTGGAACAGCTTTCGCAATCGCATTTAACACCTCTCCTGAGGATGCGCGTGTAGCTATGTTCTTGCCTTCTGGGTAAACAGGCAGCTGCTCTTCCCATCCTTCAGGGAGCTGCTCATCGATCGCCAGCTTCAATTGGTTCGCTAAATCTGGATAAGCTTTTTGGTAAGCGGCAAGCAATTCATTCCACTCCGCTTCTTTTTGTGCTCCCACTTCTTGAACAACTTGACGGAAATGGCCATATACTTCTTCCGGTACATAAAAATCTTCGGCAAACGTCCATTTATAAGCCTCTTTTGTTAGTTTTAGCTCATCTGCGCCAAGCGGAGCGCCGTGAACATCAGAAGTTCCTGCCTTATTTGGCGATCCATAGCCAATTGTTGTTTTCACTTCAATGAGCGTTGGGCGATTGACATCTGCTCTTGCTGTTTCAAGTGCTTTCGCAACTTCCTCGATATCGTTTCCATCCTCAACGCGCAAATATTGCCATCCATATGCCTCAAAGCGCTGTGCGACATTTTCCGAGAAGGAAAGCTGCAGCTCTCCATCGAGCGAAATGTCATTCGAATCATAAAGAACGATGAGACGGCCAAGTTTCAAATGACCAGCTAATGAAGCTGCTTCAGAGGCAACCCCTTCCATCAAGTCTCCATCGCCGCAAATGGCATATGTGTAATGGTTAATAATCTCAAAATGATCTCGATTGTATGTAGTCGCTAAATGACGTTCTGCCATTGCCATACCGACAGCCATCGCAATCCCTTGACCAAGCGGACCTGTTGTTGCTTCTACTCCAGGTGTATGACCGTACTCCGGATGTCCGGGTGTTTTGCTCCCCCATTGGCGAAACTGTTTGATATCTTCCATTGATACGTCATAGCCACTTAAATGAAGCAAGCTATATAAAAGCATAGAGCCATGACCCGCAGATAGCACAAAACGGTCGCGGTTAAACCATTTTGGATTGCTTGGATTATGATTCATGAATTTGGTCCAAAGCGTATAGGCCATCGGCGCAGCGCCCATCGGCATGCCTGGATGCCCGGAATTCGCTTTTTCAATTGCATCAATCGACAACGTTCGGATTGTCGTGATGGCCAATTGATCAATCGTTTGTGCCATTTTTTGCTCATCCTTTCGTTTCGTAGCGTTTTATCCATTTCTATCATATAGAAAGTAAGAAAAAATGTACAACGTTTCTTCAAAAAATCAAGAATCTTTGACTGATGAGAATGCTTGCTTCTCTTAATGCAACCGATTTTTTTGACTTTCCTTCAATTTTTTGGGCGTCACATCTTTTCCATTTGGATCAATAATTTTTACAGAATGCAGAGTATCCGTTACCGCTTGGCGAAATGCTTGAAGATACTCCTTGCGAAGCTGCTCTTGCTCTTTTTTCTCCACTTCTGTCAACCCGCTTGTCTTTGCCTTTTTCGCTAATTCATTAATGCGAGCGATTTTTTGTTTTGAGATCATCGTTTCATTCCACCTATTTCGAAAAATATTATGCCCCCATCTTACTAGAGAAATGGATCCTTGACAACTATGTTGACTGACTTTTCCGCTCATATTCCTGATAGCGGCGATGGACAGTCGCTTTCGACACATCATATCCAAATCCGCGCAAAGTCGCCGCAATTTCAGCAAAGGTCAGTCCGTTCCTGCGCAGACGGATAATTTCTTCAATTGGTAGCTCAAGGCGATCTCTTCCGGCATGTTCACCTATATTTTTCAAATTTCGTTCTGGCCGATATCCACGTTCAACGGCTTTTTGCATCCCGCGCTTGATTTTTAAGTTATGTATTTTGCGCTGATACTCCTCTACGATGCTGAGGATACTTAGTACCATGGAATCAGCTTCTGATAGCTGTAGTTCTCCATGATGGCACACCGTATACAGCTTGGCTCCTTCTTTTTGAATACAATGCAATAAGGCAATTCTTGCATTTCCTCGTCCAAGCCTCGTTTCATCTTGGATGAGAACGGCTTCGATTTTATCCTCTTTCAGCGCTTCTAAAAGCTCCAGTATCCCGTCTCGCTCAATCTCATAACCGCTTGCCCGCTCTTCAATGACCTTAACGACTTGAAAACGATATGTTTCGGCGAGCTGCTCAAGCTCCTCCTTCTGCCGTTGCAGTGATGTTTCTTGTTCCTCTTTGTTTGTGCTCACCCGACAATAAATAATCGCTTTCATTCCATCATCTCCATTATTATTTACTGACGACTAGCTTCTTTTCTGCCTTTGATTTTAACACGGGAATCACTAGCTTTTCACCCGCAGCAATTTTTTCATTTGGCAAATGGTTTACATTCATTACCCATTCAATAAATTCTTTCGTTGAAAGCTGATGTGAAGATCTGTATTCATTGGCTATTCCCCAAAGCGTATCTCCGGATTCTACCGTAATTTTTAAATATTTCTCCTTTTGAATCGGATGGCTCGCATACACGAAACCCGATAGTAGCATAAACACCAAGCATGAAAACACGAGATAATGAGTAACTTTCATCTTCTCCCACCTCTTAGAATGTTTGTTCGCTTTTTTACCCATTATATTAAGAACATTCGTTTGCGTCAACCATTTTTTCGAACTTATGTTTGTTTTTTTGTTCTCCTCGTGTTATAATAAAAAAAACGATGGGTAAGAGGTGTGAAACATGACCAAACTGTCGAAACGCCAACAGCAAATTCTCGATTTCATCAAAAAAGAAGTAAAAACTAAAGGGTATCCTCCTTCCGTTCGTGAGATTGGCGAAGCGGTTGGACTTGCCTCTAGCTCAACGGTGCATGGACATTTAGCTCGGCTTGAAAGCAAAGGATACATCCGCCGTGATCCAACTAAACCTCGCGCGATTGAAATATTAGATCCGGATTTTGCCTCATTCATGCGGCCGAGCAATGTGATCAATGTTCCGGTCATCGGAAAGGTAACGGCAGGGCAACCAATAACCGCTATCGAAAATGTGGAGGACTATTTTCCGCTCCCAGAACGCTTCGTTTCTGCAGAGGACCATGTTTTTATGCTTGAAATAATGGGCGATAGTATGATTGAGGCAGGCATTTTAGACGGAGATTTTGTCATTGTTCGTCAGCAGCAGTCAGCTAATAACGGAGATATTGTCGTTGCTATGACGGAAGAAAACGAAGCAACCGTCAAGCGCTTTTTTAAAGAACAAGGCCACATTCGCCTACAGCCAGAAAACCCTCATATGGAGCCTATTATCGTCAACGATGTTACGATTCTCGGGAAAGTGATCGGCGTATATCGCATGATTCAATAACAAACAAGGGTAGATAAAGTGAAATTCACCTTATCTGCCCTTGTTTTAAGTAGCGATGATTATTCGATCATTGTTAAAATCCGCTAGGTTCTCTTATTTGTCTATATGGATGGAAGCGACATCATTTTGTGCAATTCATTTGAGCGGTACATTTTTGCCCATTTTAAGACGGATGCTGCATAAAGACAGGAACGAACAGCAAATCATTTCTCTACATCATAATCCGTATCGTTCTTGACAGATAAAATGATAGTGACTAACGTTGTAACTGTAGAGACTACAGCTGCTATGACCGAGGCAAGTCACGGACTTGTCTCGAACCGGCGAAAAACAAATTCTGCTTTTGAATGGGGCGTCTATTCCATCTTTTCGTTGGATTTCGATCATTCGCAAATGGACCCAATGCCGAAACCATTCAGCACTTATATACAGGATGAATCGTAATTCCTTTAAACCTCATCGAACTTCTTTCCTAGTCTTTCTCTTTAAATGAGACTATTCCCTTAGGGTATATGGCTAATAATCTAAATTCAAGGAAAGCATTTCTTTTTCTTGTTTTTTTGATTCCTCATCACCATAATCATGCGAATCCATATCTCTGCATATCATTTACATAACATCAAAAAAGGAGGGCATCAGGCCATGTTATCTATTGACTTTTTCGCATGGACACTATCTGCTATCTTAGGAATCGGATTTATTATTTCTCTTATAGCTGTATCCAGAAAACCGAAAAACATGACTGAGATGGAGCGACAAAGGCCTGAACCCAAGAACACAGAACCATAAAATAGAGTTTGTTCAGACCTTCATCGCGCGGATACATGACGAGAAGGCAAGCCTGTGGACTTGCCTTCCAACCGTGGTACAGATACTATTGGTTCAATCGTTAAGTTTTATTTATATCGTGCTTTGCCGACAGGATGAAAACTACAGACCAAAATCAAGTCTATGAATCATCATCGCTTTTTTTCGGTAGAATATCCTATTATTATTCTATTGTTTTGTTTCATTTCTTATTTTACCATCATTGATTTTTAAGTAATTGATCAATGTAGTTTTTTATCTCTTCTATCTTCTGATCGGTAACTTTTTTAATTTCTTCTGTTTTTTGATTTAAAGACTGTTGATAATCTTGATTGAGCTTTTCATTTAAGTATTTTTTAGTTTCATCTTGCAATCGCTGGATTTCAGACTGTGTTACATTGGATAGATCATTTTTTATTTTCATGTCTTTTTCTGACAAGTATTGATTGATTTCTTGCTGGTACTCTTTTTTCGCTGCTTCCGCTGCATCGCTCATATGGTAGACTACCGCACCACTAAGTCCACCACTAACAAAAAACAAAACGATTGTTATAAACAAAACTCTAAGAGGTATCTTTTTCATATAAATCAACCTCCTTTTTTTTATTATCTCATATTCCGCGCTCATTTTTTAGTGTTTTATCCGAATATTCATTATTTTTTATGATCGTACTATCTGTGTGATTTTCTTCCTATGATGTTTTGCTGTGTATTAAGAAAAGCACCTTCTTCTCCAAAGCTGAATCTCATGGAGTGTCTTTGGAAATGGTGAAAAGCACCGTCAGCCGTTGCCAATCATTTTCACAATGACGTACACAAAGCTATTGATTAGCCAGTCGATAGCTTCATTCTTAAAGTATATTGAATGTCGCAATGACGATGTTTTACAGCTGTATCGCTTGAGAAATCGAATGATAAGTTCATTTGATTTCGTAAACAATCATCAAACTTCATAGTCATCACTCCGATGAATAAAATAAAAAGCAACCAATTATTTGGATGCCTAACATCTAAAATTACAACTAAAAAATCTTATTCATGAATGTTAAGATGTATTTCCTCAGATTCCTCCTGGATTTGTCCAATAAGGGATAGAACAGAACCTGTGGCCTGTATCCAACTTTAAAAAATAACACTTCAAAATGAATCAACATTTATTAACTAAAATCGGACAATTATCGGGCAGCTACCGGGCAGTTTGGGGCTATGCCCCTTTCTTCCCTCACACCCTCTGGTTCAACTATATACCCTATACACTTTTTGCCTATGCTTTTCTCCCTTCTTCCTCACAGCGTCATTGGACTCGAAAATTTTTTATTACGTAGTTATAATCCAAAAAACACACGGAGTATACATAAACAAAAATAAATTATAGACGATTTCTGAATCCCTCATATCCATTATTTTATCTACCCCAAACCTGATTCCCCAATATATGATTACGATAATAAAATAGACGATGGCATGGAGGACAAATGATATAGCAAGCTTGATTTGTTCTTTGTAATGCATAGTCTATAAATAAAGAGAGCGGTATACTGAATAAAACAACTAAACTAACGGAAGTATGTACACTATAGAATAGAGCAGGGAACTGACAAGAACTTTTAATAGTCCTTCTAAAATATTTAATTCCTTTGATACCGTTACACCTTTGGACTCAATTACATAATATAAAAAGCCTGAATTAATTGAAGTTAGTATACCTGATACCACTTTTATCTTTATATCCCTAAACAATGAAATCCTCCTTATCTTACAGTTTAGTAGTGATATTTTACCATTAAAATTTGACTAATTCGCATGAAGAAGGATATAAATGCAGGAAACTACTTTGGGCCGTTCTCCATAGCTTAAAGAATCAGCGGCCATGCCAGAAAAACAAAGTCTAAATCCTCTTTCTCTAAGGTGTCTGATTGCTGCAAGCGTTATGTGATGACTTTTAAAGTTGTTTTACCTCTCATTTGTTTGAACGCTTCCGAAATTCTGCTTTCAATTTCTTTGGGATCGATATTTACTTTTGAAATGACCTTCCTCATTACTAACCCCCTCTCATCTCTTTTTACCTACACATTACCTTATATAGAACACTTGATTAAAAAATAACCCCCACACCAAGCAGGGAAGGCAGATTCAACAAACTACTTAATTATAGGGGCGGTATTTTTTCCGAAGTTCTTTCAATTCCTTTTCAAGTTGTCCAATATCACTCCGAAAAATAACTTATCTTCTTCGGAACGATTCTTCCTGATTCTATAAGTTGGCTTAAACGTTGATAAGTCACACCCAATATTTCCAAAGTTTCAGCAACTCCGAGGACTTCACTTTTTATGAAGCCCTCGACTTCTTTTCGATTTTTGAACATTCCATCATTTATCTCCCTGGAAATTCAGCTTGTATTTGATTGGAATTAAGATGAGCCAGAGCGCTATAATCACCAATATGATCCATCTCAAAACGGTCATTTCTTCAAAAAAAGATTATCTTTATCAACAATAGAGAACAAGAAGTGAACAAAATAACAGAGAAAGCCCCCTTCCAACGAGGACGAGAGGATTGATAGTAGCATTTCTGATGGATGACGGTGTTGATGATGTCGAGAAATACTTTTTCGTCAGGCTGAACCGGATTGGAACACAAGGGACAACGCAGTCGGCCGACACGAACATGGAATCACCTCCTCGATAGGTAAGATACAACCCCTGATTATTGAAAAAACAATAAAAAAAGAAGGCGTTCATGCATGACGAAATGAACGCTGTAACCGTCAAGTAAAATTGAACAGTTTTCGCTAAATAAGAGTGAACACTTTTCTGGAAATTCCAGCGTAATCCCTATCACTTGACATGGAGCCTCTGCGTACAAGATATTTTCTAAAAAGCGAACAACAACAACAAGAATCAGCCACATGAAACGAGGCTATCATGTACGCCACTCCACGTAAAGCGCACGCTTCTAACTGGTAAAAAACTGTTCAATTTAATCAATCGAATTCTGTTCAGTTTTATTTAGCGGTCACAAACGCCTTTTCCAGTTTTTCTTGATTATAATCCGTAAGCTTTATATCCTAAACTTTGATTGATGTTTCGATTAATTCGTTGTACAACAGGTGATTTTTGATGCCCATTTGGATCTAGTATTCCTAATTCACCAGCTCTTTTTAATGCTTGAATAAGAAGTTCACTGTTTCCGTTACTGCGAAGTCGACGTTCTTCTTCTGCTGACATGTGTATCACATTATCTGGATTAATGGGTTCAGTTGCATTTTCCATCATATTTCTAAAATCTTTACCATCTAAAGTAACAATATTATTTTTTTCCTCTAATACATGTCCTTTATATCCATAAAGAGATCGAAGCATCCAAAGTTGACGATTAGAATTAAAATTTGCAATCTGTTCTTGGTTTAATCCACTCAACATTATTCTCACTCCTTTTCTATTTATTGATGTGGAATGTTAATAAAAGCGGTCATAGTATTCCAAGAATAATTCATTGAAGTAGATTGACAACGATATTCAACGGAAGAAGCACTAGGGATTTTCACATTAGAATCAAAATATACAACATGGTAAAAACCATCTACAATCGTATCACCTTCAAAATCAATAGTTGATGTTTCTATAAGATAAGTTGGATCGTTATAAGTTATTTGTTCTGCACCTAATCATTGGAAATAATGCCCATATCCTATTTCTACAGCTCCAACTCCAGTGATTCCTCTAACAGGTGCAGAGGTTAATTCATTATTAATATATTGGATTTGTGGCGTTGTAGTTTCAAGATCCCATCCTACTTGATCAATATATAATGCTGTAACCGGTGGCGCAGATCCTGTTATTGAATTTGTTGTAGCCATCTCTTTACGAATTTCAGAGACTTCTTCTTGGGTTACAGGATTTATTACCCAATCAGGATGTTCTTTTTTGAGATTTTCAATAAAAATAGAAGAGTTTTCTCCAATTGGAGTTGCTGCTTCAGTAGTATTAACAACTACCAAGCTCAAACATAAAGTAAAGAATGCCAGTATAAATTTTTTCATCTTTTACTCCTCCTTCTTTTTTAAGAAATAAAGTGGAATAAACTCCTATACTATTTATCGACTTCATTATGAAAATTTTTATAATTTTAACCAAAAAATTCAACATATTTTAAAAATTTCCTGATTGAAGAATATAAAAATAAGAACAAATGTACGGTTTTATACAAAAAAACGCTCAAACAGCAAGGAACGGCTTCAATCCCTCATAGGTAAGATAAAAACGGAAGAAACGACATTTCTACGGCATTAGAGGATCTGTAGGATTTCCAAATGTATTAAACCGTGAATTCTATGCGGAGATTCCGTTCCAAAAACTCGTAACAGATATTACCTATGTGCGTGTTGGAGATACGTTTGCTTACTTGTCAGCGGTTTTAGATTTATATAACCATGAAATCGTCGCATGGGAACGATCTGAAAGAAATGATCTTCATTTGGTATTCAACACCCTGAAACAATGAGAGGGGAACGTTTGGCAAGAATGCTCTCCTTCATTCCGATCAAGGATTTCAGTACACGACCCAATCATATGAGAACCAGCTCAAAGAACTCAAGATTCAAGGAAGCCATTCGCGAAGAGGAAATTGTCATGATAATGCATGTATCGAAAGTTTCTTCTCACATTTAAAGACAGAGAAGTTGTATTTAGTGCGCCCCCAAACGATCGAACAGGTTGATCAGTCTATTCAAGAATATATTCATTTTTACAACCACAATCGTTTTCAAGAAAAATTTAACGATCTTTCCCCGATTGAATATCGAGAAAAGACCGCTGCTTAATATACTCTTTTTTTCATTGTCTACTTGACAGGGTTATGTGCAATATCCGGTCTTTTTTTTGAATAACAGCATTAAGTACTACAAAAAAGCTTCCAGAACAAATGTAAAAAACGCCCAAAGACATATTAAAGGCTCTTGCTACTGCAACATTAAAAGTCCCCCAAGGGTCTAATCCTCTGTGAGCTTGGATTAGTATGTTTATACCAATTCCTATCAGAATAATGCCTATAGCGTATCTAATTATTCGCCTCAATGTATTCTGTCTCCCCCCTCTAATTAAATTTGTTTATTAATAAAACAAATTCATTTTAAAAATGCGTTTTTAAAGAAAGGTATTTACAGATCATTCATCGACAAAGTGCGTCGTGTTAAAATAGACGTCCAGATCATGTATCGTTTGATGAATTTCATTAAAAATCGGATCGCCTTTTTTCGCCTTACTTTGAATGGCTTGATCCACTAATTTAATTGCTCTATCTAATTCAGCTTTCTTTTCTCCATTGTTATCGTATTTAATTTCGCTTAAATTCTTTTTCATTTCGTTTAAAATAGACTTATAATCCTCAGCACTAAGAGGCTTTCCGCCGTTGTTGACTTTGGATTTGTCTACAAAAATAGACGCATTCAGATGAGCAAAATAAAGATTGAAATTAGACTCATATTTAGGATAAGTATTGGGGTCCACTCCCCTTTGTAATACTTCTGGCTTTATAGCTTCCATTTGATTTTTAGGTTGAGATTCCGTATTTTTAGCAGGTGTCTTATTGAGTACGAAAAATCCGCTTCCTAAGACCACAATCAGCAGTAATCCAAAAACCACAAAAAGTTTTCTCAACGGCAGACCCCTCTTTATAATATGAATTTTATTAGTTTTACATACTATAGCAAATTTCATATTTTACCTCAATGAAAAATAAAGGACACCAAAAAACGGCGCACTCTATATCTTCCCGCTGTCTTTCCACTCAAGTAGAATTTTTTTACAGGTGTTTGATGTTTGAAATCCCCTGATATATGTTACTCATTTTCATCTAAGTTAAATCCAATGCGTCTTGGTGGACCACTTTCATCCATTTTTGGCAATGCCATTAACAAAAAGTTTATTTGTGATACATGCTGTATTAGCTCTACACGCGCGCCATTCTGTAGTCTGCCTTGAAACGTGATTAGACTAGGATTACAATAACCTATACTTTCAATATGAAATTGCAATGTTTGCCCAAATGAAACCAATCTTATCCCAACTTCATGTTCTTCGTCTAAATCTCCTTCAAAATCATTAATCATTTCGATTAATCTTTTATAGAACTCACTTGCTAAATTAGGGTTAGTAAGTGCAACGTCGGAAAAATTCAGCTTTGGTGGTTCAATAACGTTTTTCGAAAAACCAGCAGCCCGCGTTGAAAATCCGATTGATTTTGAGGATTCAAAAGCATCTTTTCTCATGCGTAATCCCCCCTTTTCCTACTTAATTCGACAAAGAGAGAGAGCTTCCTTCACACTCTAAATAAAAAGCACCCGATTATTCGGCTGCTTTAAATCAATTCCTTTTTTAAATTAACTTCTTTATTTTGGATACACTTTTTCAAACCGTTCACATACAACTAACATAGTTGGTGAAAATTCCATATCGTATTCTTTTAATGATTTGGTAAAAAACTTTTCGTGTGCATTCCACCAAGAACGATAATCACCTTCGCCTTCCGCTAAAGCAAATTCCTCTGTCACCTCATTCATCGGAACAACTTCAACGGATTGAATTTGAATGACTGCGACTGGCTCTTCCCGACCATTTAAAACAATATAATGTTCACCAACTTTAGGTATAGCTTCTTTCTCTAACTCATAAAACACGAAACCGGAAGTTGTCGCAGTTTTCTTTCCTCTAACAACTAAATCGGCTAACCAATCAGCAGAAGCTCCAAATTGAAAGGCATCTTTATATTCAATCCCCTCCTGATGAGTTGCTATACAAAAATCATTCCAGAATTGTTGTACTCTATTATTCATCCATGATCCATCCTTTAACATAAAATTCTTTCTTTGATTTCACTCCTCCACGAAAGTTTAATTTGATGTTTTCGCAAAATAAAAAGCACCACAAGAGTTCTTTTTAAATTTATGATGACATGATATTCTCAATCTTCCCAAACACTCCATAAATATATCCGCATAGCAGGCAGTATACTTCATTCAGCCTTTTATCGCCTTTTTTATCTCTTCTCACACTATTGCTTGATATAATATTTTCAATCCCACCTGTACCACAACTAGGACATGCAGGTCGATCATTCCCATCCTCTCCATTTAGAATCATTCGATAACAAAAGATACATTCCTACATGATTGGATGATTAATTGTCAGCAAAAAACAACTTTTTATACCATTTATCTCAATTAGGTACCCATTTTTTATCAAATAAAAAAGCACCCCGAAGGATGCCTTATCGATTATGGATAAATACGTTTTAGTTCATCTAATCTCCATTTACTTGGAGTTTCATATTTGATATAACCATCCATTTTTGTAATCCAATGATCAGAGCCAACATTATATTGTCCACCATACAGATCATCATATCCATAAACTCGATAAACTTCTCCAGGATTTAAGACGCGAACAAAAGTCAGCTTATCATTAGCATCGCGTTTCCAAAGATTAATAGGTTTTAAGACTGTAATTCTACCAATCTGACCTTTTTTCATTAAGTCCCCATCCCAACATATAGGGGAAGTAGTTTCATCTGGTAATAAAGGAATGGGATCTGTTGAATTTGATTTTGAGCTATTCCATTCTGGATTGTGGATTTCAAAGTGCAAGTGTTGGCCATCTGCATCTCCTGTGTCACCCATATATCCAATTTGCTGTCCAGGGGAAACCGCATCTCCAGCTTTTACACTAAAACTTTTTAGATGAGCATAAACCGTTTCAGCTGTTCCACCACGATGTTTAATAAAGACAACATTTCCATAAGAACTAGAATAATAGGCCCTTGATACAATACCAGCATATGCGGCGTAAACAGGTACATCTCCTGATTTGGCAATATCTATACCATGGTGGAAACTACCATTTCTCCAGCCATAATATGATGATATTGTACCTTGGGTGGGCATTTTATAAGGTTGGCAAGTAAAATCATCAGCTTTTACAGGCCTTTCATAAGATGGGAAAAGAGTTAATCCCAAAATACTGACTAAAGATAATGCTAAAATTTTTTTAAAAAAAGCTTTTTTCATACTCTCCTCCTAATAAGTTTATTCATGTATACATTACTAAAACTACCAAATTTATATATTTTCTGTCAACATATTACTATATTTTTTCTATTAAAATTTTATTTTGATCAACCACATAAATAGAAAATACTTTCTATAATGTTTAATATTCCTAATAAATCTGACTAAAAAACGCCACCAAGGGAGTATAAAATATTTTGTGTAAATAGATAATATAGAAAAGGAAGACTTTTTCTTGTAGAATTGAGTTACCACACAACCACTCACAGAAAAGAGGCCTCCCCTATGAATCATTTTACAACAAGTTCAAGCTCTAGATCACGAAGCAAGACACAACAGAAATTTTCCGTATCCATCTGGAAAAAGCAATGAATCAGTTTCTGGAACCGAGTTAACGGCCTTTCTCGATTACAAAAGTATGATCGTGCAGGATTCCATTCAGATAATTCTCGCAATGCGAACGATACATGTACACCCCATACGGAATACGGCGATTTACACCTCCACATTTCTCGCGATCGTAATGGAGATTTTAAGCAGCAGGCCGTATCTCCCTACAAACGATCTAACGACACGTTAGAATCTTTTGTTATTCGCATATTCCAAAAAGGCGTAACCATGGCTGAAATCGCTGATCTGATCGAGAAAAACTCTACTAATCTTATTGAATCCTTTAACAAGCAGATCAAGAAATATACCAAGCGGAAAGAGCAATTTCCTCACAAAGAAGCACTAGAAAAGTTCTTAGTTTCGCAGTTTGAAGGCTACAACCAGCGCTTTGCCATACGCTGTCACATTGGCTTTGATCAAGCCCGCGCAGAACTGCAAGCCATGTTTAAAGGCAACACGTAAGTTAATTTCTACAAGCAAAGGATATTCTTATTTACATAAAATTCTTAACGCTAGCAACGTTTTGTATAGGAGTGTTATTTTTTGTGAGTTGTGAAAAAATTGTTAGAAAGAGAGGAACACTTGGTAAAGTGTAAATGAGTAAAATGAAAAAATGTGTATTCTGCGAAATCGTTAATGGTACGTCTCCCTGCTATGAGGTTTATAAAGATGATTATGTAACAGCATTTCTTGATATAAATCCGGTAAGTATTGGTCATACCTTAATCGTCACCAATAAACATATAGAGAGGCTTGATGATATAAAAGACAATCAAATCGCTAATGCTTTAATGAATTCCTTGATAATAGTGTCAAAAAAATTAATTAAATCGGGAATTTGCAAAGACTTTACAGTAATTCAAGATAACGGATATTGGGCGCAGCAAGATATTAAACATATTCATTTTCATATTATACCTAGACACAAAGATGAGAAGATTGTCTTGAAATTAGAGACTGATTTTGTTGCAGCGGAGAATAAAAACCTACTCAAGACGTGGGAGAAAATCAAATTGCATGAGAGGTTATGAGATTAAAATTAGAGCGATAACCGCATTATATCAACGATTTTAAAAAACAACACTTCAAAGTGAATCGACATTTATTAACTAAAATCGGGCAGCTGATAAAACGCATATTCACAATCGAAAAATGCCCGATATAAAAACCCCTCAACACCTAGAGGGTCAAGGGGTTTTACGATTAATAAAGGGCCATGTATTGATCGCGTTCCCACGGATGGACTTGTGTGCGGAACATATCCCATTCAATTTCCTTCGCTTCGACGAAATGTTCAAATAAATGCTTTCCTAGCGCATGAATCATCACTTCATCGGATTTTAAATTTTGCAGTGCTTCAGCTAATGTTGACGGCAAATCAACGATTCCTTCTTCAAGGCGCTCCTCTTTTGTCATGACGTAAATATTGCGATCAACTGGATCTGGAGGAGTTAATTTGTTTTTAATTCCGTCTAAGCCAGCCGCAAGCAGCACAGCCATTGCTAAATATGGGTTAGCTGCAGGGTCGACACTGCGAACCTCAATCCGTGTGCTCATGCCGCGGGAAGCAGGGATGCGGATCAGCGGGCTGCGATTGCGCGCAGACCAAGCCACATAGCATGGCGCTTCATATCCAGGCACAAGACGTTTATAAGAATTCACCGTCGGATTTGTCACAGCTGTAAAATTCGGTGCATGCTTTAATACACCAGCGATAAACTGACGGGCAACCTCACTCAATTGTAAATCGCCATTTGGGTCAAAAAACGCATTCTCATTGTGTTTGAACAATGACAAGTTGCAATGCATTCCTGATCCGTTCACGCCAAAGAGCGGTTTTGGCATAAATGTCGCATGCAAGCCATGCTTGCGAGCCACTGTTTTCACCACAAGCTTAAATGTTTGAATATCGTCGCACGCCTTTACCGCGTTAGCATATTTAAAATCAATTTCATGCTGACCAGGTGCTACTTCATGGTGGGAGGCTTCGATTTCAAATCCCATTTCTTCAAGCTCAAGCACAATATCGCGGCGACAATTCTCCCCTAAGTCTGTCGGCGCCAAGTCAAAGTAGCCACCATTATCGTTTAATTCAAGTGTCGGATTTCCTTTGTCATCAAGCTTAAATAGGAAGAATTCTGGCTCGGGACCAAGGTTAAAAGCCGTAAAGCCTAACGCTTCCATTTCCTTTAACATGCGTTTTAAATTATAACGAGGGCATCCTTCAAACGGAGTACCATCTGGATTGTAAATATCACAAATGAAACGAGCCACTTTCCCTTTTTCTGCTGTCCATGGGAAAATCACAAATGTATCCAAGTCCGGATACAAATACATATCAGATTCCTCAATGCGAACAAATCCTTCAATGGACGAACCATCAAACATAATCTTGTTATCTAGCGCTTTTTGTAGCTGGCTAATTGGAATTTCTACGTTTTTGATGGTTCCTAATATATCCGTAAATTGCAAACGGATATACTTGACATTTTCCTCTTGGACAATGCGGATGATATCTTCTTTTGTATATTTCGCCATGCCAAATCCTCCCTATTATTCTTTATATAAAGCATAAAATAAACTAACTTAATGAAAAAAGCGGGCAATGTCGCCTTGGCGAAGCGATGCGCGATTAAAGCGTCCAGCTTGCATAAGCTCTGCTCTCAACATTTTTCGCAGTTCTTCATCTGACAATTGTTGCTTAACAACCTTTTCCACTTTCTCTCCCGCCGGCTCACGGTTCGCTTCAGACTGACGCGCTGCAAAAATCTGCTTGATTCCAGCCAGATTTACCCCTTGGTCAATCAAATCTTTTATTTCAAGAAGTCGGTCGATGTCATTAAAAGAAAAAAGACGCCGATTTCCTTCCGTTCTTGCAGGAGAAACAAGTCCATGTTCCTCATAATAGCGGATTTGACGAGCAGACAACTCTGTTAATTGCATGACAATGCCGATTGGAAACAACGGCATAGAACGTCGAATGTTGCTACTCATGTCAAACGCCTCCTTTAATCATATATTTTTATTTTATTACAATGTCAGGTAATATGTCAATACAATGTTATATTTTCTCACAAAGAAATCAAACCTTTTTCTATCAGGTGATCAAGTGCTGTACAAATCGCAATTTTTACGTGGGAGTACGTTAATCCTCCTTGTACATAGGCTACATATGGAGGACGAAGCGGACCATCTGCTGTCAGTTCAATACTTGCTCCTTGAACAAATGTTCCAGCTGCCATAATCACATCATCCTCATACCCAGGCATATAATTTGGATATGGCATAAAATGAGAATTGATCGGTGAGGCAAATTGAATAGCTTGGCAAAATGCAACCATTTTCTTTGGGTCATCAAACTGCACCGATTGAATAAGATCTGTACGCTTTGCATCCCATGCTGGATATGTATTCATGCCGACACGCTCAAGCATCGCAGCCGTAAATATCGCTCCCTTCAGTGCTTGCCCGACAATATGCGGCGCCAAGAAAAAGCCCTGATACATTTCCTGCAGGCTATAAAGAGAAGCGCCCGCTTCTGCACCAATACCAGGAGAGGTCATTCGGTAAGAGCACATTTCTATATATTCTTTTTTGCCGACAAGATATCCTCCCGTTTTCGCCAGCCCCCCTCCTGGATTTTTTATAAGAGAACCAGCAATAAGATCGGCGCCCACGTGGCAAGGCTCCCTTTCTTCGACGAATTCTCCGTAGCAATTATCAACAAATACAACTACATCTCGTTTTATCGATCTGACAAGACGGATCATTTCTTCAATCTCAGCAATCGTAAAGGAAGGACGAGGATCATACCCTTTTGAGCGCTGTATCCCAATCATCTTCGTACGCTCATGAATAGCGTTTTTCACAGCCTCAACATCTATTTTCCCCTCTGCGGTCAAAGGAACGCTTCGATAACGGATATGGAATTCTTTTAGCGATCCGCTGCCGTCTCCACGAATGCCGACAATTTCCTCAAGCGTATCATATGGCTTTCCCGTAATGTAGAGCAGCTCATCTCCAGGGCGAAGGATCCCAAATAACGCAATCGAGATAGCATGTGTTCCAGAAATAATGTGCGGCCGAACAAGCCCCGCTTCTCCGCCAAACACATCTGCATACACCTTTTCAAGTGTGTCGCGCCCGATATCATCGTATCCATATCCCGTTGTAGGAATAAAATGAGCGTCGCTGACTTGATGGCGCCGAAAGCTTTCGAGAACACGATACTGGTTATAATCGATTCGCTGCTCGATTTCTTTATGCATTGGAGCTATGCGCTCCTCTACTTCTTGAACAAGTACTGCAATTTCTTTGCCGTATTTTAAATGCTGAAACATAAAACAAACCCTTTCTATGCTGAATTTCTCAATGGTCTATGATATTCTTATCGCTTTTCCTATTTTGCGCCAAGGTCTGCGGAAAGCCCTTTAACCCGTGCCATTCGCCCATTGAAAGCCCCATTTGAAGCCAGTCGGCAAAGAGCACGAAAGCCATGCTTTTCCACCTAATTTCCCAATAAGAACGTTCGGAGACATTGCGGAAAAAGCGCACTGGGGCCAACCTGTCCGAAACTAGCCCCATTGCTCAATTCCGTATACATGCTAGAGTTGCGCAGTTTTAAGCTGTGGATACAGCGGGTGTTCTGGCAAAATAAACCCTTGGCATTCGTACATTTCTTTCTCCTCGTGGTAATGCAACGTTTGTAAAATGGTTTCTGTCTTTAATTGGGCAAGCAATTTTCCATCACACGCCGACACTGACACATCATAAGGCTCCATTGCTTCAATCATTGCTGTTTCAATAAATTGACGAAGCTGTTGCAGATCGGTTTCATTTAAAGCACTAATAAAAATCGAATCTGTTCTCGAGCTTGGGATAAAATTCTTATCAGCAAGATCTCTCTTATTGTAAATCGTGACAATTGGAATAGCTGACACCTCAAGATCTTGTAGCAAATCGTAAACCGTCTGTTCATGCTGAACATAATCCAAATTTGAAGAATCAACGACATGCAAAATCAAATCAGCCTCTTTCACTTCTTCCAATGTCGATCGAAAAGCAGCCACAAGAGTTGTCGGCAAGTCTTGAATAAAACCGACCGTATCGGTCAATAACGCTGTATAGCCGCTTGGTAAGATGAATTTTCGTGTCAGAGGATCTAACGTAGCAAACAGTAAATTTTCTTCAAATGAATCAGCGTTGGTCAAACGGTTAAATAGCGTTGATTTTCCAGCATTAGTGTAGCCAACAAGCGCGATTTGAAATGTCCTGTTTTTCTTACGGCGTTCACGATAACGCACGCGATGTTCCACTACCCATTTTAGCTGATTTTTAATCTCATCAACGCGGCGACGGATATGACGACGGTCGGTTTCTAGCTTCGTTTCTCCCGGTCCCCTTGTGCCAATTCCGCCGCCTAGACGAGAAAGCTGTACACCCTGCCCGCTTAAACGCGGCAATAAATATTGCAACTGGGCAAGTTCGACTTGCAGCTTTCCTTCCTTCGAGCGAGCTCGCTGCGCGAATATGTCTAAAATCAACTGGGTACGGTCAATTACTCTTGCTTCCAACAGCTTAGAAAGATTCCGGGCTTGGCTTGGCGATAGCTCATCATTGAAAATAATTACATCTGGCTCAAGCTGTTCCACAAGTCGAGCAAGCTCCTCAACTTTTCCTTTTCCGATATATGTCGCTGGATGGACCGCTTCCCGCTTTTGTGAAAGCTGCAAGATCACCTCTCCGTGCGCTGTATGAACAAGCGAAGCAAGCTCCTCCATCGAATATGAAAACCGATCATCATCTTCATCGGCAAGCTGGCAACCAACAATGATGACTCTTTCTCGATCGCTTTTTTGAATCTCCTGCAATATGCTCCCCTCTTTCTGAGCAACGGCTGGTCATTACTTTTTCTTAGATCTTTTATGACGAACCATGCCGTCGCTTTTTTTAACTTATAAACTTGATCATGTTGTCTTTGGCTTTGCTGATTTTTCAGCCTTAAAACACTCTCATTATATTGTTTATATCCGTTCAAGCCAACTTTCACACAGCCCTTAGGCGATTTCGGCTGCTTATATTTCTACTATAATGATTTTGTCCCCCATCTACTCAAGAAATGACATGATGGCACCTTAAAGATGGAACGACGGATCCAGAAAAGAAAAGGCTCCATTGTTTTGGGCAACCAGAGGTACACTTTGACTTCCCCTTTGCTCCTCACGCGTGACAGAATCCTGATCATCCAAAAATGACGGAACTTCATATCCATACAAATATTAACACGTTAGGTTACATTTATATAGTCCTTTATCACTTGTTCATAAAAACGATGGAAACAGACTGGGAAAATCGGGCCGTCAAATGGACATAGGGTGATTAGAAGCCGTTTATGAATATTGCTTCATTAGATATGACGAAGGATACAAATTCTCAGCGATAGAAATTTATCTTATGGTAGAATACCATATACAAGCTTTTTTCTTATGTTTTTGTCATGAAATCATATCTCATTCTCAAAATCCCCTTATAGGAAACGGCCAAAAAATGATGATTGATTTTCTTATCTATTCCGCCTAAAATGTTTACCGTAATACGATGAAGAAAGGGATTTGCCGTATGACCTGGGAAATATTGAGTATTATCGGTACGGTTGCTTTTGCCATTAGTGGCGCTATTGTCGCTATGGAAGAGGAGTATGACATTTTGGGCGTCTATATTCTCGGAATTGTGACTGCCTTTGGCGGTGGAGCGATTCGCAATTTGCTGATCGGTGTTCCTGTATCAGCACTATGGGATCAAGGTATGCTGTTTCATATAGCCCTCTTTGCTATGACCGTTATTTATCTGTTCCCGCAAAAAATGCTGCCCCACTGGCAAAGATGGGGGAATTTTTTTGATGCGCTCGGATTATCTGCATTTGCCATTCAAGGAGCTTTATATGCAGCCAAAATGGGGCATCCGCTGAGCGCTGTCATTGTAGCCGCTGTTTTAACAGGCAGTGGAGGCGGGATCATTAGGGATTTGCTAGCCGGGCGAAAACCGCTCGTACTTCGTGCCGAAATTTATGCTGTTTGGGCTATTTTAGCGGGATTAGCCGTTGGAATTGGGGCCGCTCACTCTCCTATTCGATTATATATTCTCTTTATGATCGTTGCCGCCCTTCGTATTCTATCATATACATATAATTGGAAGCTGCCGAATAAATCATTAAAAGCAAAAGCATCATAAAAAGGGGATGGCCCAAAACACTAACGCGTTTTGGGCCATCCCCTTTATGCATTCCATCGCTCAATAATCGAAGCAGTGGCCATCCCATGTCCAATACAAATCGTCAACAAACCATATCTCTTCTGTCTGCGTTCAAGCTCATGAACAAGAGAGGTCATCAGTTTAACTCCAGTTGCGCCAAGCGGATGACCGAGGGCAATCGCTCCTCCATTGACATTTACCTTCGAAAGCGGGATGCCGATTTCCTTTTGCCATGCTAGCACAACAGGTGCAAACGCTTCATTAATCTCGACCAGATCCATATCATCAATGGTAAGACCCGCTTTTTGCAAGACTTTTTTCGTTGCTGGAATCACCCCATCCAGCATATATGTGGGATCAGAGCCAACAACGGTTTGTGCGATGATTCTTGCCTTCGGCACAATTCCGAGGCGGCAGGCGGTCCCTGCGTCCATTAATAGCGCAGCAGCTGCTCCATCACTCATTTGACTTGCATTTCCGGCTGTAATTTTTCCTTTTTGCTTGAATACCGGTTTCAATAAAGCCAGCGCCTCCAGCGATGTATCTTGCCGCGGCCCTTCATCTTTTATAACAACGATCTCGTTTCCTTCTTGGTCCCGCCCGTGCACAGGTACAATTTCTTGGGCAAATACCCCCTTTTCTTGTGCCTGAAGCGCCCGACGATGGCTCTCATATGCATAGGCATCAAGCTCCTCGCGTGTAAGCCCATATTTTTCAGCGATGAGCTCTGCAGAAATGCCTTGATGCACAAATTCATATTTTCCATGCAAGGATAGTGGAATGGTCTGGTCGTTTCCGTCGCTTAAAATCGGAACTTTTGTCATACTTTCCACTCCGGCAGCAATCGTAATCTCCATATCCCCTGAACGAATTTCTTGAGCAGCGAAATGAATGGCCTGCTGGCCCGATCCGCACATCCGGTTAATTTGTACAGCGGGCACTTCGACAGGAAAGCCTGCTTCCAGTGCCGCCAGCCGCCCGATATTATACCCCTGCTCACCAATAGGAGTCACACATCCCATAACAATATCCTCAACGAGAGGCTTGTCAATTCCCGCACGATCGACTACTTCGGCAAGCACCGCGGCGGCAAGATGAACAGGATGAACCTCACGAAATACTCCATTACGCTTGCCGACAGGCGTGCGCACTGCTTCGACAATTACCACTTCTCGCACAACATTTTCCCTTCTTTCATTCGTGATATGTGTAAAATCCCTTTCCTGTTTTTCTGCCTAAATGACCTGCTTCAACAAGCTTTCGAAGTATTTGCGGCGGGCGAAAGCGATCTCCATATGCCTCTGTCATGTTTTCACTGACAAATAGCATGGTGTCCAAGCCGACCAAGTCAGCAAGCTCGAGTGGTCCCATCGGATAATTTAGGCCGAGACAAATCGCTTTATCAATATGTTCTGCGGAAGCGACTCCCTCCTCATACATCCGGATGCATTCAATCATATGAGCAGCAATGGCTCGTGTAGTGACAAACCCCTGCCTGTCTTCCACTACTACCGTTTCTTTTCCAATCTCTTGAGACAATTGCTCAATGATTCGAATCGTTTTCTCAGATGTAGGGACTCCTTTCACGATTTCAATCAGCTTCATCACCGGCGCAGGATTGAACCAATGCATGCCGATTACCTGGCTCGGCCGTTGCGTGGCTGAAGCAATCGCCGTCACACTTAACTCAGAGGTATTCGTGGCCAACACGGCTTCCTGCTTCGCATAGCGATCCAGTTGTTTAAACACCTCTTTTTTTAGTGCTAGCTGCTCTGGAACCGCTTCGATCACCACATCCACATCCTTTACAGCCGTTTGTAGATTCGTGCCTGTCTGAATTCGATTCAGCACATCCTCCACCTGCTGCTCACTCCATTTGCCAGACTTCACAAATCGCGCTAGACTTTTGCGAATCGAATCTCTTCCTTTCTCAAGAGCGGAGTCGGAAATATCGTATAAATATACAGTTTTCCCACCCATGGCCAGCGACTGAGCAATTCCGCTTCCCATTAAACCGGAGCCGATAACCGCAACGGATTGCAACATGCCCTTCCCTCCTAATTTGTATTGGTAAAATAACTACGCAGCTGCTCGCGCAATTTCGTTTTCAAAAATTTCCCGACACTTGTTTTGGGAATTTCATCGACAAACACGATTTCATCTGGAAGCCACCATTTAGCAAACTGCGGACGTAAAAAATCGTACAGTTCATCTTTTGTGACTGTTTTCCCTTCTTTGACAACCACGCAGGCAACCGGACGTTCCTGCCATTCTGGATGAGGCACGGCGACCACGGCTGCTTCAAATACGGCCTCATGGGCCATTAAGGCATTCTCTAAATCTACCGAAGAAATCCATTCCCCACCGCTTTTGATGACATCTTTCGTACGGTCGACAATCTTAATAAAGCCTTCTTCATCAACCGTTACGACATCTCCTGTATAAAGCCAGCCATCGCGAAACGATTCCTTGCTTCGTTCATCATGATAATACTCGCTAGCAATCCACGGTCCACGCAAACATAGCTCCCCCATTTCTGTTCCGTTCCATGATACATCACCGTCCTTGCCAATCACCTTCATTTCGACTCCAGGAACGAGAAAGCCTTGCTTAGCCCGAATATCCAGTTTCTCATTTTTAGATAAATGCTGCTGATAGCTTTTGAGACGAGAAAGCACGACAAGCGGGCTTGTTTCTGTCATACCATATGCATGGACAAACGGAATCCCTCTTTCTTCAAAAGCGCGAATCAGACCTTTTGGAGCTGCCGCCCCTCCGCATAAAATACGCTTCACACTACTTAAATCATAGTCTTCTTTCTCCAACTCCTTTAGCAAGCCAAGCCACACCGTCGGCACTCCGGCAGCAAGAGTCACTTTTTCCACTTCCATCAGTTCCGCTAAAATTTTCGGAGTAAAGGCTGCACCAGGCATCACAAGCGTTGTTCCAAACCACACGGCAGCAAATGGAAGTCCCCACGCATTCACATGAAACATCGGCACCACCGGCATGGCTACATCGGTTTCGGATAAACCAGCGCTATCGGCAAGCCCCAGCGCCATACTATGCAGCACTGTCGCGCGATGCGAGTAAACAACCCCCTTCGGCCATCCCGTCGTTGCCGAGGTGTAACATATGCCCGAAGGACTATTTTCATCCATATTTTTAAGAAAGGCAAAATGAGCCTCTCCTTTTTGCAGCAGATTTTCATAATGATAGACAGGGGACAAAGACGTCTCTGGCACGCTGTCCTCTTCTGTCATCACAATAAAGGCTTGAACATTAGGAATCTCGTTTTTTATGTTTTCAATGACCGGAAGAAAATCTTCATCAATCAGCAGCACACGGTCATTTGCATGATTAATAATATAGGCAATATGCTCTGGAGACAGCCGAATGTTAATCGTATGCAGCACAGCTCCAATTCCCGGAATAGCGAAATACGCCTCCAAATGCCGATGATGATTCCAAGCAAGCGTACCGACGCGATCCCCTATTTCCACGCCTAGCTGTTTTAGAGCGCTTGCAAGCCTTCGCGTCCTTTCACCGATTTCTCTATAGGTATGGCGAACAATACCAGATTTCATCCGGGAAATAACCTGCTTTTTTGGAAAAAGTGCTTCCGCTCTCTCCAGCATCGTCGCGATATTTAATGGCACATTCATCATCGTTCATCACTCTCCTATTGAATAAATGAAATCCTGCTTGTGCTCATTGATTTTTGGTGCATGTGACCGCTTTTTGAGCAACTCGCGATCATAGCAAGTCGCCACTTCTATTCGATCCTCCTCTATATGAATCATTTTTCGATACCGTTCGCTCGAAAATAAGATTTTTGCTTCATCTGTTTCGAAAACAGGAGTAAGGCAACAATCAATCTGCATACTAAACTCCGCCCATTGCTCTAGTGTTTTCGATTGGAACAGCTGCTTGATCTCCCGAAAGATGACGTTATCATCATTCGCCGGAGAGATATGGTGCTCGCACCATTCAGGGTGACCTACAGCCGAACAGAAATTTTTCCAAAAGTTCGGTTCAAGGGCGGCTAACGACACGTATCTCCCATCTTTTGTTTCGTACAAATGATACGAAACAATGATACCTGCAAGCAGCTGAATGCCATTTTTGCTTTTCGTTTTGTGTTCCTGCACAAAATGGTTAGTCATCAATGAAAGTAGTCCATCCACTAGCGAAAGATCGAGATATCTCCCTTTTCCTGTCCGCTCACGTGCATATAAAGCAGCTATCATTTGCTCAACAGCATGAAGGCTGCCAATGAAATCCGCCATCGTAATCGTCGGATGGACAGGGCGTCCTTGAGAATCCTTTAGCTGAGCTAATACACCGGTAAGCGCCATATAGTTCAAATCATGGCTTCCTAATAAAGAAGCAGGGCTATTCTGCCCATAGCCACTAATGGAGCAATAAATAATGGCAGGATTTATTTGGCTGATCTCATCGTAGCCCAAACCGAGTCTTTTCATAACGCCAGGGCGAAAGCTTTCAATGATCACGTCAGCCTCTTTTATTAACGATTTTGCAATTCGCACATCCTCCTCCAGCTTTAAATTGAGAGCAATGCTTTGCTTGCCGGCATTATTGGCTGCAAATATACATTCATCAGCCAGCTCGCGCATCTTATCGCCTGTTGGCGGTTCGATCTTCACTACTTCTGCTCCTAAATCGGCCAAGCGAAGGCTGGCAAATGGACCAGGAAGATAATGAGAAAAATCGATGACTTTTACTCCTTCTAGCAAATGATGTTCCTCCTTTTTCTATGAAAGGTTTAGATTTTTAGCAATGATCCTTTTCATCATTTCATTTGTTCCCGCGTAAATCGCACTGACTGGAATGTCACGATATCGCCGCGCAATCTCGTATTCTTCCATATAGCCATAACCTCCATGCAGCTGCATCCCTTCTGCCGCTATTCGCTTGGCCATATCAGTAATCCACCATTTCGCCATCGAGACAGATGTGACTACATCCCTTCCATCGATATGCTGTTCGATGACATGGTCAAGAAAGGTCCGACCCAAAGCAATTTCGGTTGCCATTTCAGCCAGTCGAAACTGGATTGTTTGAAATTGACTGATTGCTCGTCCAAATGCCTTTCTGTTTTTAACATATTCTTTGGTCAGCTCAAACATTCTTTCCGCTGCCGTTTGCGCAGCAATCGCCACAATCAAGCGTTCCTGCTGCAGCTTTTCCATTAAGGAATAAAAACCGTGTCCTTCTTTGCCGAGCAAATTGGCTGCTGGAACTTTTGCATCGCTAAAAAAGAGCTCGGCTGTATCCTGTGCATGCAGTCCCACTTTCTCCAGTTTTCTGCCCCGGGTAAATCCAGGCGTACCTCGTTCCACAGCCAATAAGCTTATTCCTTTATAAGGCGGCACGGCTTGCGGATCGGTTTTGCAAACAACGATGACTAAGTCGGCATGAATGCCATTCGTGATAAACGTCTTCTGTCCATTGACAACATAGTAATCGCCATGTTTGATCGCCGTTGTTGAAATATCCGCTAAATCAGATCCTGCCCCCGGTTCGGTCATCGCAATGGCCGTGATCATTTCTCCTGTTAAGCATTTTGGCAGCCATTTTTTCTTTTGTTCCTCTGTTCCATAATAGTAAATATATGGAACGACAATGTCATTATGCAGGCCAATCCCAATCAGACTTGATCCTATTTTTTCTAATTCTTCATTAATGACCACAGAATAACCGAAATCAGCGGATAAGCCGCCGTACTTCTCACCAATCCACGGACAAAGAAAACCGTTATCACCCATTTTTCTCCAAAAATCACGCGGAATGAGGCCTTGTTTTTCCCAATCTAAGTAATAGGGTGCTGCTTCTTTTTCCAAAAATTTTCTGAAGGAGCTGCGAAAAATGCGATGCTCTTCACGCAAATAGCTTGCTGCCATCTTCTCATCTCCCTATGATTTTGCTGATTGGTTCATTTGTTCGCGAAGTAAAAATTTTTGGATTTTGCCGCTTGCATTTCTCGGCAGCGCATCAACAAAATAGTAGGCGCGCGGTCGTTTGTATGGAGCTAGCTGGTCGCTGTTTTTGCAAAATCGCTCAAGCTCTTCTGCTGTTAAATTGGGATCTTTTTTAACAATAAAAGCCACAACCTTTTCTCCCCACTTTTCATCCGGCTCCCCAAGCACAGCAACATCCAGCACCCCTTTATGCTCATAGAGGACATCCTCGACTTCGCGTGGGTAAACGTTTTCACCACCGCTGATCACCATATCATCTACGCGATCTGCCACATATAAATATCCATCCTCATCCATATATCCTAAATCTCCCGAATGGTACCAGCCTTTATACATCGCTTTTTCTGTTGCTTCTTCGCGGTTGTAATAGCCCATCATCATGCACGGTCCTTTCACGATGATCTCGCCAACCTGCCCTGGAGGCAGCACGTGATCGGGGTCGGACGGACCATCTTCTTTCGGCTGCACAATGCGAATTTCATGGTTTAAGCAAGCACGGCCAGCTGATCCAGCCCTCGTTAGTTGCTCATCCTCTAGCAAAAACGTTACGGCCGGTCCCATTTCTGTCATTCCATACGCTTGAATCAGATCAATTCCCAATCTTTCTTTGCACTCCTTTACAAGCACAGGAGCCATTGGGGCGGCACCATATAAGCCAATGCGAAAAGAGGATAAATGATAGGCGCTTATATTCTCCTGAAGAATCATGTTCCACATGGTCGGTGCGGCAAATAGAGAAGTAATCCGCTCTTTTTCAATGACCTCAAGCACTTGCTTTGGATCAAAATGATGAATAATGACATTCGTGGCTCCCGCATGCACGCGCGGCAAAAAGCAGCAATGTAATTCAGCGCAATGAAACATGGGAGCAGCAACAAGTCCCCGGTCGGTTTCACGAATGCGCATAATCGAGTTACAAATCAAGCTCTGCTCAATCATCTCGCGATGCCGGTGCATAACACCTTTTGGTCTTCCCGTCGTTCCACTCGTATACATAATGGCGTAAAGATCATTTTCTGATACATCGCTGCGAGGAGGTTGTGATGAAGCGGTATTCACTTGTTCCCAGTAATTTATCGCATATGGTGGTGTATCGTTATCAATATACCAGAAGGAAATATGAGGAAATTCATGGTGAATATGTGATATTTGCGGTTCTACGGCCTTTTCAAACAAAACTATTTTCGGAGCTGCATCCGCTAAAATGTAAGCGATTTCTTTCGGACTCAAACGAAAATTGACTGGATTGAATACGGCCCCAATTTGGGCGCATGCAAAAAATGCCGTTGCTAATTCGCTAGTGTTTAACAATATGGTGGAAACACGATCACCTTTTTTTACTCCCATACCTATGAAGGCATTAGCAAGACGGCTGACTTCGTCTGCCCATTGTTTGTACGTATAGCGAATTCCTCTTCTTATATCGACAAGCGCTTCTTTTTTTGGAAATTTCCTTACCGTTTGTAAAAATACTTCGCCAATCGTAATAGACATTCTTCTCCTCCTTTTTTATTAAAATATTAAGACAATTAATAATTTTATGTATTCTTTTTTGTGCAATAAAACTCCTGCCTCTCTGCAAAAAAATAAGGAAGCTGCTGCTTCCGCTTGATTAAGAACCGATGATTAAATCACGATCACGAATCAACGTTAATTCTTTTTTGTCATAACGCCCTTCATATAATAAACGAACAGCTTGTTTGCGAATCGCCTTCTCAATTAAATTACGAATGTAGCGGCCATTGCTGAATTTTCGTTCCTTCTTTGTGTGAAGAAGCTCTTCAATATGATGATACAGCTTTCGTTCTGCTTCGAACGTAAATTCGTATTCTCTCTCTCGCAGCATTTGTTTGGCAATATGGATTAATTCGTCTACCGTGTAATCAGGAAACTCAATCATAAGTGGAAAGCGGGAAGGGAGACCGGGGTTCAAGGATAGAAAATAATCCATCTCCGCCGGATAACCAGCTAAAATGACGACTAAATCTTCACAATAATCCTCCATGCCTTTTACAAGCGTATCAATCGCTTCTTTTCCAAAATCCTTTTCTCCCCCGCGTGCCAACGAATACGCCTCATCAATAAATAAAATACCGCCTCGCGCCTTTTTAATTAAATCACGTGTTTTATTGGCTGTGTGCCCAATATACTCGCCGACTAAATCCGCTCGTTCTGCTTCGATAAAATGCCCTTTTGACAACACGTTCATTTCAAAAAATAATTTTCCTAACAGGCGAGCGACTGTCGTTTTTCCCGTTCCCGGATTGCCTTTAAAAATCATGTGAAGTGCCTGCTTATTCGATTTCAGTCCCTGATCTTTGCGCCTTTTGTTAATATATAGCCACGCATAAATTTCTTTGACAATTTTTTTGACATTTTCCAAGCCGATCAATTGGTCAAGCTCTGTTTGGATGCTTCTTAATATCGCATGTTGCTCGTAATCAATTCCTTCGATGCGTTCCTCTTTCGCTAAATGATTCGTATTTTTAGAGTTTAATACAATGTTAATTTGTCCTTTCGCCTTATTCATCGTTACTTCTGACAACGGTTGTCACCTCGCTTTATCCCTTTCGCTTGATGAATAGTAGTATTGTTTTTTCCAGTATACGTTTAGCGACATTTATTTGTGACAAATGCCTATCATCCGATGCACTTCTCCCTTTCCCCCTCTATTTGCTCCATGATGTGGTCCCATTTCATTCGAATTTAACGTTTGCTCTCTTCATCGTTTATGTGGAATTCGTCTCTTTAGACGGCCAGGATGTCTAAACAAACCGTTTTCAGATTTACTCATAAGTCTCGTAAAACCGATCGTTGTTTATCCCCTGTCAAACATTCGCGCAATAAAGGAAAAATTCTGTTTCTCTGGCCGTTCAAAAATGCGTCACCTACCTTTCCAGAAGCTAACTGGTTCAATCTTTCATTTGTATTTATATTGTTTTCGTAAAAAATCAAATAAATGCTCACCAGCAGGCAAGCTTTCACTGCTCTAAAGGTGCAGAAGCATCGCCTTTTATCATGTGTAAACGAGCACTGCATTCCCATAGCTATTATAGTATATTCATCTCCCCGCCTTTTTACGAAACAAAATCGCCCGCATGTGTCGTGCGGGCGATTTTTTGTTGCTTGTTTATTGGATATCAAGCTGAACATTTTTTTCAGGTGCAAATGTAGAAATCGCATGCTTGTAAATGAGTTGCTGCTTCCCCTGCACCTCTAAAAGCACAGTGAAGTTGTCAAAGCCTCTCACCAAGCCGCGAAGTTGAAATCCATTCAATAAAAATACGGTTACCTGTGTGCCATCTTTGCGCAATTGATTTAAAAATTGGTCTTGAATGTTAATCGATGTTTTCATGAACTGGCCTCCTCTTTTTCTCTCTACCTATTTTTATATATTCGTCTTTTGTTGAAGCTTTCCTTCTATGTATCGCAAAATTTCATCGCGTTTCTCGGTAAATCGAGATAAATCTGTCATATCAAACCAGCGTACAGGCATCTTATTACGAAACCATGTGAGCTGACGTTTAGCATAGCGACGTGAATTTTGTTTGAGCTGTTCAACGGCTTCAGCAAATGAAAGCTCGCCATCTAAATATGCATAAATTTCTTTATAGCCAATAGCCTGAATCGATTGGCAGTTGCGCAAGCCGCGCTCATACAAGGCTTTAACCTCATCGAGCAGCCCTTGGGCCACCATTTGATCGACGCGTTCGTTAATGCGACGATATAATTGCTCCCTTTCCATTGTTAAACCAATAATCGCCGCTTGATAAAGAAGCTCATGGGTTTGCGTTTGCTGCCATTCCGCCATTGTTTTTCCGGTGCATCGATAAATTTCAAGCGCACGAATGACACGGCGCAGATTATGAGGGTGAATGCGTTCAGCGCTTTCTGGATCAATCCTCTTTAATTCTTCATATAACGCCTCTGCTCCTTTTTCCTTCGCCATACGCCGCAGATCCTCTCGATATGCTGGATCGGAAGGAGCGTCAGAAAAACGATAATCATAGATAACCGATTGAATATAAAGCCCGGTCCCGCCAACAATCATCGGCAATTTGCCTCTGTCAGTAATTTCTTGAATCAACGGTCGAACGAGCTGTTGAAATTCGGCGACAGAAAATGGCTCGGCTGGGTCTTTAATGTCTATTAAATGGTGCGGGATTCCGTCCATTTCTTGCTTAGTAATTTTAGCTGTGCCAATATCCATTCCTTTATAAATTTGCATCGAGTCACCGCTAATAATTTCTGCATTGAGCCGTTTAGCCAGTTCAATGCTCATTTTTGTTTTCCCCACAGCGGTTGGCCCGATTAACACAACAAGCTTCTCTCCCACGGACATCACTACCTTCTGTGTCATTATGCCACATTGTTTTATTATATCCAAGCGAAGGAAATTTTATCACGTTTTGCAGGAAGAAAAAAGAGTTTCATTGCTTCTTTTCACAAGACAAACGAAAATGAAAGGATGTGAGCTTCCTCTCCCTCCTTCACTCCGTTTAGAGATGGGAGACTTCTCGGTGGATGTGTTCACAATAGGGTCCTTATATAAACACTAAGCGTCGTTATTTCAAGATGAACAAAGGGATCTCGCCGCCATGCAAGATCCCATGCTGTACGCTATGATATTCTAAACTTTCGAATCATTTCCTGTAAATCTTCGGCCATCGTTGATAATGCTGTAGCAGAAGCAGAGATTTCCTGCATAGAAGCAAGCTGCTCCTCAGCGGCTGCAGACACTTCCTGTGTTCCCGAAGCCGATGTTTCGGCTAGCTTATTCATTTGCTGTATCGATTGGACAATTTGCTCCGCACCAGCAGACATTTGCTGAACAGATGCAGACACCTCTTGAATATTGCCCGCTACCTCCTGCACGGCATCTTTGATTTGTTTGAACGATAGCCCAGCGGTCCGAATCACATCGATTCCATTGCCCGTTTCTGCTGTTGCTTTTTCCATTGACTGGACAGCAGCATTTGTTTCTTGTTGAATTCCCGCAATCAATGCTGAAATCTGCTGAGCAGATTGTGCCGATTGTTCTGCAAGCTTTCGAACCTCGTCAGCCACTACAGCAAAACCGCGCCCTTGTTCTCCTGCTCTTGCTGCTTCAATCGCTGCATTGAGCGCTAACAAATTCGTTTGTTCAGCAATTCCGGTAATCACTTCAATAATTTGGCCGATCTGCGTTGAACGTTCCCCTAATCCTTTAATGACATTAGCTAAACTCGTTACCGTTTCGTTTATCGAATTCATTTGCTCAACGGCCGTTCGAACTGTGTCACTGCCTTCCAATGCCCGCTGAGAGGCATCTCCGGCAATTTCGGCTACATTTTGCGCGCGCTGTGCTACATGATGAATGCCATTGGACATTTCTTGAACGGTTTCAAGTGTTTCTTCAACACCTTGAACTTGTTTTTCCGCACCCAATGCCACCTCTTGCATCGTTGCCGTAATTTGCTCAGTCGCTTTGCTCGTTTGCTCCGCGCTTGCTGTTAGTTGTTCCGATGATGCGGCTACCTGTTCAGCATTGCTCGCTACTTGCTGAATCACCTCTCGTAGATTTCCCGCCATTTCGTTAAAAGAGGCGGCTAATTCACCAATTTCATCTTTATTTTTCACGAGAATTTTATCCCCTGCAAGATCTCCCGAAGCGATTCGCTTTGCCGCCTGCGATAGCGCAGTAACAGGGCGTGAAATCATCTGGCTAATAGAAAAGGCTACCCCAACGCTAACAAGCACAGCAATCGCTCCATAAATCATCATCCACATTTGCGCAGAATCCGATTTTGCAGAAGTGGAACGGCTAGCTTGATCTAATAAGCGCCGCTCGAATTGAACCAATTTTTCCGCCGCTTCATCAAACTGCTGGGAAAGCTCTCTGCCTTTTGTGGCAACTAACTCTGTATACTGCTCGACATCATTTTGTTGCTTGAGCTGTATTAGCTGTTTGCCGAATTGATAGTAGTCTTCCTCCAGTTGATTTAGCTGTGACAGCAGCTCCTTCGCTTCCTCTTGAGTGATCAGTTTAGCTACGTCGCTGCTTAGTTCGCCATACTCTTCATGCGCTTTTTCAAAATTTGTGGAAGATGTGCTATCTCCGGTAATTAAATAGCCGCGTGCGCTCGTTTGCTCTTTCTTTGCCGCGATCTCCATTTGCTGAACGAGCGATAAAGCTTGCACTTTTTCATTCAATAGATTCGTATACGTTTGATCAATGCCTCTCAATTCATAATAGGCAATTCCAACAATGATGGCTAAAATGGCCAACACGGCTGTAAAGCCAGCAAACAATTTTTTTCTAACGGTCATTTTCAATGATAAAAGCCCCCTTTTTCTCCATCCGCTTTACCAATATAACAAATGATGGAAAAACGATGGTTCCTCTGTCATACTCACTTTTTCTATCGGATTCTATGAGCAGAAGTTTTATACGAATCTACACCATTTTTCCTTCTTTTATTTCATTGAACGGCTCATGCTGCACTTCTTCCCGTATGAAAAAGGAGGTAAGAAGGGCAACAATACTACCGGCAAAACCGAATAAAAACAGATCATGAATCCCTGTCATAAAATGAGCGGCTTTCGTTAATAGCGCTCCCATCACCGTTACCCCAATAGCTGTTCCGATATTACGGCAAAACATAAAAAATGAAGTCGCAATTCCTTTTTCATGCGCATCCGCCAGCTGTTGGGAACCAATCACTCCGACCGTGGTCATAAGACCAAAGGACAGTCCTTGAATAAACATAGCGAAAAATACATAAAAAAAGCCATGCTGTTCATTCAACAGCGCAAGTAGTCCTCCGCTTGCCACAAGCAAAATATTGCCAATAATAAGCAGACGACGATAACCATATCGTAAAATCCATTTTCCTGCCGGAACAGCTGCCAGCATCCAGCCAATGGATGTCCCGAGCAATGCTACACCGCTCATAAAAACGGTTTGATGAGCTATTTGCTGCAAAAATAATGGAATATAGCTTGATGTTCCAAATAGAGCGACACAGCTGATAAAGCCATTAATATTCATCCATTTTAATGTTTGATGGCGAACTAATGTTAATGGAACGAGCGGGGAAGCTTGCTTCTTCTCATACCAATAAAAAACAATAAGCAATAATACCCCTCCAGCAGCATACAAAAACTGCCCGCTGTTCACAACTGTCACAAGTAAAAGGGAGCTGATCGCCAGCGCAAATAAAACCGCACCGATATAATCGACAGCCGCTTTCTTCGGTTCATATACTTCTTTATATGGGATCAACGTCAATAATGAAAGCAAAGAAACAGGAATATTGACATAAAAGATCCAACGCCATGACAAATACTCCACAAATAAGGAGCCAAGCAGCGGTGCAAGTACAGCGGAAATTCCCCACATGGCTGTAAAAAACGCTTGAATTTTCCCTCGTTTTTCGACTGGAAACAAATCTCCGGCAATAATGGCCGGAAACGGCATCATAAATCCTGCGCCAATTCCTTGAATAGCACGAAATAGAACAAGCTGAATCATACTCTGCGACATTCCGCACAAAAGTGATCCGGCAAGAAAAAGAACAATTCCAAAGCTAAACACTTTCTTTCTACCAAAAATATCTGACAGCCTTCCTGCTATAGGAGAAAGAACCGTCGTTGTAATCATATAAGAGGCAAATGACCACGCATAAAGTGAAAAGCCGCCAAGTTCTTTAGAAATAATCGGCATCGTTGTATTCATAATCGTCGTGTCCATAGATGCTACTAGCATAGCTAAAACGATGCTAATCATTACAGATGTCCTACTACTCATGTATATCCCCCTTTTTTAAATACTCATGCCATCTATCTATATACAAGAAGATTGAACGTATAGCTGATTAGCAAGAATCAGCGATCTTTTTCGACTGTCGAAATCAAACAGTCTCCCTTCGTTGAAGACACGAAATTGTGGACACGCCAAGTTGCCTCTATATCCTGCCATTCCCTGAATCTAGCATGTCATCGCCCCTCCTCTTTTGGAATGAGAAGCGAATGCGCTCGTATACTGACGCTCACCCCCTTTTTCTTCTTAAAAATTCATCATTCCTCTGTTCACTACGCACTTTTTCGCTGCAGCCGCTTCAGCATTTTGTGCACACATAATTTTTGAAGAATACTTTTTATTTTACATGATTCCATTGTTTTTCTAAAAAAAAATGCTCTGTTTTTTATCTTTTGCTTTTCCTAAGAAATTATCAAATCTATATTGATGAAACAAACATAATAAAAATACCGGCATACTTTTCAGCTGCCGGTATGAAGCGATATGCTGCCCTAATCATTTGTCGATTTTTTAAAGATGATCTCCTCATCACCCAAACACACCCAGTCGATTCTCCTTTTTATATTTTTCTTTTCTCTTTTACAACGGCTCGTTCGCTTTGCTGCAAGCTTGTTTGATATTCGATCAGTTCAATATCGCAGCCCGGGCCGATGATAATACGGTCTCCTCTGACAATTTGGGCACTCGTATGCTCTAAATAAATCTCATCTCCCTCGACGATTTCGGTCATGAGCCTTGCTGACGTGTTCGCCATCCCTTTAAAAAGGTTCATCACGTTCCATTTGCTTCGTTTCACGCGGATCGTTTTTCCACCGATTTCCGAAATGCGGCTATCCGCAAAATAAAGGGAGAGGTCGACTCGCTCTGCATTTAATGTATTAGCAATTTGTACAACCCCTTTAACCGAAAACGATTCCGTTTCACAATCACCGGAAACATTCATCTCTCCATACCCGTGAATCGCTCCGCCTGTAATATTCCCTTGAATATGCGCAGCCCCGCGAAGACGCATGTCATCAACATTGGTATTTCCGCGAATGTCCGCCTGCCCAAATAGCTTGATCGTTTTCACATGGACGTTTCCTCTTATATTCGCCTGTCCAAAAATGTTTAGCCATTCGGCTGTCATATTTCCACTCACATCCGCGTTCCCAAATACTTTCCATTTCGCACATTGTACATCGCCGCTAATTGTCGCATCACCACGAATGGTCACATTACGAAAGGTTCCTCCTGATGTCAAAGCAGAACCATTGACTGTCAAGTTTCTCATGACTTTCCTCCTCATACTTTTTGATATGTTCCTACTTTCGCTCCTTTATCACATTCAAAGCTACTTTGATATTCCACCCGTTCAATCTCACACCCAGGGCCGACGGTTACTTTGTTTCCTCTCACAACTTTGGCATTGGTATGTTCTAAATAAATTTCATCGCCTTCAATCATTTCAGCTGTTAAGCCGACATGAAAAAATAGTTTTTTCAAAAATGGAACTCCTGGTTGCCGAACCTCAATCGTTTCCCCGCCAATTTCCTTCACTTGACAATGACCATACAGCTTCACTTGAATGTTTCCCGCGTTCAATAATCCACCAATGGTAAAGCTGCCCCGTGCATCAAATGTTTCGGCAGCGCAATCCCCTGCGACATCTGTTTCTCCATGGATATACACCTCTTCGGCATTCAACGTTCCTTTTACGCTCCCGTTTCCATGAAAGCGAATCACTTTACACTCTATGTTCCCGCCAACACTAGCATTTCCGCTAATTTTTACCTGTTCAGCATGCAGCGCCCCCGTCATATGAACCCTTCCGGATACATGAGCCATTTCCGCTTTCACATTTCCTTCGATGGTGGCATTTCCTTGAATGCTCAAATCGTTGCAATCCACATCACCAAAAAGCTTTCCACTTCCTGAAACCTTGACCATATTGTATATTCCACCCGAAGCATGGCCGACGCCAGCAATCACTAAATCTTTTCGCTCCATTTATCCATCCCCTCCGTCACCTTTATTTTTAACTCCTCTATACAGCTAGGCACATGTAAACGGGCCACCACCTTGGCTCCGTCCTCAAAATATAGCTCGTTCCCATTTGTAGAGAGCAGGCATGTTGAAATGCCCATTTTTCGCACGATGAGCAGTTCACAGCTTTTTCCTTGAATTTTTTTGTAATGGCGCTCAAATACATCAAATACGCTTTTTCCTTCTCCCAAACTCATTTCGCCTGTCTGCAACAGCCGATCAAATACATACAATTGAAGGAGTTGGTCAAACAAAAATACATGCTGCTCGCCCTTTTGTTCAATATAAAAATGAAGCGCTAATTCCGAAACAATGTTACGTTCTATAATATCATTTTTATGAAGGGCAATTGTAGTCGGATTCGGTGAAAACATACTTGCCAATTCATCAAGTGATAAATCATCTTTCATTTGTTTAATTTTTTCAATTCTCGCCAATATCTTTTCTTTTGGGAAAAATGTTTCCTGTCCCGTAAATGTTGACTTTCGAATAAACCATTCTTCAGGAATTAATTTTTTGCGCTTCCATCTATATAACTGTCCGTATGAAATATTTGTGAGTTCCAGCAATTCCTTTTTCGAAATCAACTCTTGCTCCACACTCAAGCACCTCCTTCGTTATCATATCATTAATGTAACATAACAATGTTACGTTGTAAATAAAAATCATTTTTATGATCATGATTGGAGCAATAGACAGTCCATTAAACCGATGAAACGTCATCTTCCCCCTTCATCTCGGGATATTTTTAACGGTTGAGTGAGCGAACGGCCATTTGCTTCAAAGACTGACAAGTGAAGCCGAAAGCGATGTTTCCCTTTGCCTCACATGAAGACGTAGCCTCTCCCTCAGAAATCCATTTATTTCTCTTGGACTGCCTTGTACACAAAAGAAGCATTCATTTCTTTGATCTCGGCATATACATGAAATGAGCTTGTATTAATAAGTGCGAACTGATAAAATGTCCAAGAACAAGCCATTTGACTAATTAAATAAAAGAGGATGACAATCAATGGTCAAAAAACGGATGATTACATATGGAATCATTTGTCTCATCTCAATATGCCTTTTATTAGCTGGTCTATATAAGCTAATGAATTCAAGAACATATCAGCTGTTTGGAGATCTCATCAGCCATGTCGATACGACAAAAAAGGTAGTGGCACTTACCTTCGATGATGGACCTACGGAAAATGTGGAAAAGATATTGCCCCTTTTAGAGCAATATCACGCAAAAGCCACTTTTTTCGTCATCGGAAACGAATTAAAGAAACACTTAGAGCTTGGCAAAAAAATGGTGGCGGCGGGACATCAGCTTGGAAATCATACTTATTCTCATCAACGTATGGTTTTTAAGTCTTCTTCTTTTATTCAAAAAGAAATTGAACAAACAAACGATTGGATTCGCAAAACCGGATACAAAGGAGAAATCGATTTTCGTCCTCCAAACGGGAAAAAACTCATCGGGCTGCCCTATTATTTAAAAGAGCAGCATATCCAAACGGTGATGTGGAATCTTGAGCCTGACACATACTACTCTTCGGTTTCCGATAAAGTAAATTATGTCAACCAGCACGTAAAGCCGGGATCCATTATTTTACTGCATCCAATGTACGATGATACAGATCATGAGCTGCAAACCATTAAAGGTATATTAGCCTCTTTATCCAAGCAAGGCTATCAGTTTGTCACGGTAAATGAGCTGCAAAACTTGGAAAATCAATAATGCGCGTTAGTCTCCATTAACGCCTCAGGTATGAAATACGATTGGCAAAGCATTGATTGCGCACGAAAAAAGAGCCGACCATTCCTGATCGGCTCTTTTTAATTAAAATGTTTGAGCTAAATCTTTTGCCCGCGCAATGGCATTTTCTTTAATCTCTTGTGCTTTATCAGGCATCGCAGCGTGTCCTTCGACAAACAACCCTTCAAAGGATGGAATGCCAAAAAATTGCATGATGACGCTTAAATAACGATGCCCCATTTCCAATTGAGCAGCTGGGCCTTCTGAATAAATACCACCGCTCGCCTGAATATGTAGCGCTTTTTTATCTGTTAATAACCCAACCGGGCCTTGCTCTGTGTATTTAAAGGTTTTGCCTGCCATCGCAACAGCATCAATATATGCTTTCATCACCGGAGGGAATGAGAAATTCCAGAACGGTGTGACAAACACATATTTATCAGCGGAAATAAATTGCTCGCATAGCTCTGAAAGACGCCCTACTTTCGTTTTTTCTTCTGCAGAAAGCTCGCTAAAATCTGTTCCTGTTCTTAATTTATCCCAACCGTTCAATACATCTCCATCAATTTGCGGAATGTATTCTTTATAAAGGTCAATATGAACGACTTCATGATCAGGATTAGCTTCCTTGTAAGCCTCAACAAACGCCTTTCCAGCTGCCATGCTGTAAGATTGTGTGTGGTCATAAGGATGGGCTGTAATGTACAAGACTTTTGCCATATTCATTCTTTCCTTTCTTGTTGTAAATTTTGTTTGGTTATAAATTTCGAATCAATACATTTTTGATTCGAAGTAATCTTATTAAATTTTAAATAGGATTTCAAATGATTTGCTCACAATATTTTAGTATAACGAAAAATTCATTTTTCACTCGATGAACGATCATTTTTTTCAGGAGCTCGAGAAAAACATTGTTGATGACCCTTTCTCGCTTCCCTTCCACGCCCACAAAATAACACCCTATCAATCGCGATAAAAAAGCACCTTGGATAAAGGTGCTTTTTGACTGGATGTTATCCTATTTTCTCTTTTTCAAAAACGCAGCAACGGAAAGAATGAGAGCAAGAATTGAGACAATCAGGGTAGCTGTTTGCACACCGTTTGCTTCCGTTTTTTTGTTCTCTGTCTCTTCTTTGTCACTTTCTTTTTTTGTCTCTGTAACAGCTTGCTGGCCATGATGAGAGCTGTGGCTGTCTGAAGCTGCGGCTGATTGACTGATTTCAGTTACAGAATGAGGGGTTTGTGAGCTTTCATCGCCCGTCCATTCGACAACAGAGCCATCTTTATAGTATTGATAAGCATCCCAAGCTAATGTTCCTTCCTGTTCTGGGTTTTTAGCCATAAAATAAAATTGCTGAAACTCTCCTGGCAAAAGGCCCTCTCCTGTTGCTTCCCACGTAACTGTTGTCACTTTTCCAGATGCGTCTTTCTCCGTGATTACCTTCCATCCACTAGCAGGCTGATAGGATACAAACTCTGCTCCCTCTGGAACTTTTAACGTGACTTTTGTTGTCGGTATCTCTTTTTCGACAGGAATTTTTATGGTATACGTTTCCCAAGAGCCCGGTGCAGAAATATTGGGCTTCACTGTCACATGTGCACTTGCTATTCCTGAAAATAAAAAAAATGCGGTCATAGCAAAAATAGTCAGTCTTGATACTCTGAGAACGGCTTTTTTCATAAATCCATTTCCTCCTTTTATTGACTACCCACAAAACATTCGAAATCTGCATCAATGCTTTGTAAAGATGTGGTTAATGCATGAATATGAATGTTCCAGCGGCCAGCCATACTGATCATTCCTTGGATTTGATAAGTGCCGGATTGATTTCCGCGAACTTGTAAAACATTTTCTCCCATATCCATTTCCTTAGATGTAAGTGTGACTGTCACTTGCTCAATATCCTGGACCGGCTGCCCTTTTTGATTTTTAATATGGATCGTAAAATGATTGGTTCCTAATATATTGGGAGTCACTTTTAAGCCAATCGTATACCCGTGAACCTCTTTTGTTTGCTGAAAAGGGCCCGGAGCCGCTGTCGCGGGAGGGAGATTCGTCAAAACGGCAGCAAGAAGCAGCACGATGATTCCGATCCCCCATTCTCCCCATATTGAAAGCCCTAATTTTCTTCCTTTCTTTCTCGCCCATATATGGATGGAAGCTAGCAGCAGCATCATCATCAATAACATGACTTTACCCATCAAAAACTTCCCGTACATGGTCGAAAGAAGAGCAAAAAAGGTCGGAACTTGTTGAAGGCTCATGTATGCACCCGTCATCATGACCCCACAAGCAAAAATCGCCCCCCAGTAAGAAAATCTTTTAATCGCGGCCCAATACCGATGCCAATCTTTTTCCTTTTTCGTCAATAGCTCTAGCGGCAAAATAAGGGCAATCATGCATAAGCTCCCCAGCCAAAGGCTGGCAGCAAGAAGATGCAGAAAATCTATCAATACAGAAATCATGCGATGAGGAGACGCTGCTGTATGTCCAAGTAACGATTTCGTAAACAAAAGCCCCATTCCGATAATGAATGACAAAGACACCCAACGTTTAAGCCGCTTCTCTTGGCGCTGATGGAAATATGTAATGGCAGAGCCCGTTATCAGCAATAATCCAAGGCATGCGATCTGAATGAGCCATACAGAGCCAAATGAACTATCCGTAATCATTTTTTTTATGAAGGATACGCTCCATGCTTTAGACCATGGTACATCTGCTTCGACTGTAATTTGTAAAGGCAGACTCAGTAAAATTGAAAGACTCATTCCAATGTAAGCGAGCCAATACAAAGCATTATATCTGAATGAAAAAGAAAAAGTCTCCTGCTTCGGCTCTACTATTTGTTTAAAAAAAAGCATTCCGACAAACAAAGATGAGCTTACGTAAAACAGCCAGCGAATCCATACCATATCCAGCTGTGGCAAATAGTTTTTGGTTTTAGGCAAAATCGATGTTTCCGTTTTGCCTCCTTGTCCAATTTGAAACGGAATCGTTCCCTTGACCGGATGGCCATCGCTGGAAACGACCCTCCATTGGATCATATACGTTCCCTGCGACAGAGCGTTTGGCAAATTCGCTTCAAGTATTTTTGGATGATTCTTATCAATCCATACCTGGTTTAATGTAATCGATTGCCCTGCTTCATTGATTAGCTTCAAAGAGTAAAAATGGTCTTGAATTTCTTCATTAAACTCGATGCGAATCATACTCGGAGCGCGAGCCAATGTTTCATTTTCTGACGGCGTGGAGCGAACAATATAAGCATGGGCAAATGAGCGGCCAGGGAATAGGTTGAGCAGGAATATACCCACCAATCCCCATAGCAGTACTTTGTGCAAACGAAGCAACGATTTCCCTCCTTGTGACTGTACTTTCCGTTTTTCTGATCGATCACGTTTGGCTATGTCTAGCTGTATCCGCTTGAATCAAAGCCCCCATGTCGGACAAACTCTCCTTTTTCGCCCGGAGAAGTTCGATATGTATTTATATTAGATAAACACTGTGAAAAAAGTGTGAAGGATGTATGACACTTTTTTCACATGATATCCGCTATGAGAGCAAAAAAATAAACCCGTGTATACGGGTTAAACTAGCCCTTCGCCTTTCATCCTCTCGCCTAAACGTTGAATAACAAGCTTGTCCGCTTCAGCAGCCGTCTTTATCAACGGCTGCTGAAGCAGCTACAAACAAGTATGGATTAATGAATGTCCCGTTTCTTAAAACGTCCGCCGCGCACTTCAGCAATATCGGCAATCGCCAAGAAAGCATTGGGATCATTTTCTTCTACAATTTCTTTCAGCTTTGCCTCCTCAAGGCGTGTAATCACACAAAACACTACTTTTTTATCATCTCCGGAAAATGCGCCTTCCCCGCTCAAATAGGTAACGCCGCGCCCAAGTCGATTCATGATGGCGCTGCCGATCATTTCCGAATTATCACTAATAATCCACGCTGATTTCGACTCATCTAATCCTTTAATCACGACATCAATGGTTTTAAAGGCAATAACATAGGCTAAAATCGAGTACATCGCGCGATCCCAAGTATATACGAATCCAGCCGTACCAAGGATAAAAATATTAAAAAACATAATAATTTCGCCAACGGAAAAAGGAATCTTTTTATTGATCAGTATCGCCAATATTTCCGTGCCATCTAACGCACCGCCACAGCGAATAACAAGTCCTACTCCCATGCCTAAAATCATGCCGCCGAAAATCGTGGCCAACAAAATATCTTCTGTAAAAGCAGGAACAGGGTGAAACAAAGAGGTAAAAACAGATAAAACAGCAATTCCAAATAATGTGGAAATAGCAAAGGTTTTACCGATTTGCTTATATCCCATAAAAAAGAATGGAAGGTTTAAAAGGAAAATGAAAATACCGAGGCGATAACCTGTAATGTGGGAAAGCATAATGGAAATGCCTGTTATGCCTCCATCGATGACTTTATTGGGAACTAAAAAGATCTCAAGTCCCACAGCCATTGCAACAGCTCCAATAAAAATGCCGATTGCCCTTTTAAGGATTTTTGTTTTAGATAATTGTTGATGTTGAACTGATACTTTAGCTGATTGTGATAAGATTTCTGACAAAATTACTCCCCCTTATTCTTAACAGCGCTCATGATCCAATGCCTCCTAAATAAAATTGTTTGGTTTTGCTAAATGATAGCATACATATAGATAAAATGGGATTGCTTCATTATATAAGTGAAAATATAACCTACGCTAAGAGAAGGGGCAAATCGGCAAGCTGGCCATCTCTTTCTCACATTAGATCACTCGCACGTTAGTTCTTCTTCGTTTTTATTATATCAAAAAACGATGAATATGACGCATATCATGCACTGTGATATTCTCTCCCTATGCTGACGTCAAGAGTTGGGGGCTCGGGTTATCCCTTCTGTTAGATACAACTTGATTCATCCACATTTATTCCTTGTATGGCAGGTGATGCCCCTCTTTCGGTGATTAGGAGTGGTGAAAAACTTTCTCCACAGAACCATAAACGCGCTATGCAGGTATTTGTCCCACGAATACGTGACGAAAGACTTTTTTGGGTATAGAAATTTTTCTACATACTTCTTTCGTTCCATTTTTCAGTTGGACTGATGATAGTTTTTATTCATCAAATTTCAATAAAATCCATGTTTGTCCAAAACATGATACAAACTTTTTCATACACTAATAGTATCCTTCGGATGAAAGGGGGAAATTCCATGTCTCAATACGGCGGATCTTATAATAATGGCTTTGTGTTAATCGTAGTATTGTTTATCTTATTAATTATCGTTGGTGCATCGTTAATTAACTATTAACAGCCCGTTTTCACCCTCTTCTTCATTGCCGCTGGGAGTTCCGTCCAAACGGAACTCCCTTTCTTTTCATATCCCCCTCTTCTCTCCATTCGAATAATGGGAAGAAAATTTTCTTTCACATCATCTTAACAATAAAAGTCCAAAAAATGGATAGCTAATTTTAACATGTTTTTACAGGTGTGTTGATTATCCAATAAAAACTAATGGTCATTGCTTGGTTCCTAGCTAGATCACTCCATGTTTTTAGTAAAATAATGGATCATCAACACTTGTGATGTTTTGATCCTGTCATTTTGCCTGAGCCTCTCCAAAAAAGAAGACAAACCACATAAAATAAAACAATCCGAAACATCTCTGTATTTTTTGCTTTATCAGCGTTATATAGCAAAGCAGGCTTCTCACTTATGAATATGGACAGGTGTTCCGATTGGCACAAGTGCAGCTAACTCCACCACATCTTGATTATGCATACGAATGCAGCCATGGGATACATTTTTTCCTATAGAGGAAGGGTTATTCGTTCCGTGTATTCCATAGTGTGGCTTAGAGAGTCCCATCCACATAGCCCCGAAAGCGCCTCCAGGATGACGCTGTTTATTAATGATCGTATACGTTCCTGAAGGGGTTGGTGTCAACATTTTACCAACAGCAATGGGATACACCTTAATGAGCCGCTGTCCATCGTAAAGCTTTAATTGATGTTTACTTGTCGAGACATCGATCCAACGCGCCATCCAACCATCTCCAGATAAAAATTTGAATTTTGTATCAGTGTATGAGTTTTTTTATTTTTTGACATTCATGAACCTCGCCCATCTCCCCTCCGTTAAGAGAGAGGAGTTTTTTACCACTCAATCCAAGAAGCTTCAGCGCAAAAGAAAGTGACTTCTCCTGCTTGATAGGAGGATCGGAAAAGCCTTCTGGGCCGATTCGGTAAGCGAAAAGGGGAACGTTTTTTGGTGATCAAGCAATCGAATAATCCGAAATCACTTTTTGAAGACCTAAAAGTTTGTTATGAAGAATAACCTGTGGCGCTTGTCCAATCCATTCACTTATGTATGATCCTCGCGCCGTATACAGACAATGAAAGAAATGGTATCTATCAAAACTCACGGTCAAAAGTGGATTATTACCTAGTCAAAGGCAACGAATATTGAGGAGGCTCATCATCCTTGCATACCATGTCCAATGAGCGCTTCGGGTAACGAATCATAAAAAATTTCCTTGTCGTGAAAGCGATCGCAATAGACAAACAGGCTCTTCAACACGTTCATTCATTGCTTTTGAATCTCTCTATCGTTCCATAGTTTTTCTCCTACATCAACACAGAAGTATGCTGACTGAATACTGCACTTGATCCATGAATCCATACTTGTCAGAACCGTCTCATTCGAATAGAATAAAGACAAAGTGATTTTGGAAAGGAGTGAAAAAATGGAACAAAAGCTTGACCTCATTTTAGAAAAAATGACGTCGATTGACAATGAGCTAAAAAATGTCCATGATCGATTAGATGATATCGGAACACAATTAAAACAGATAGATGACCGATTGAACCGAGTTGAAAAGCGGCTGGATCAAGTGGAAACACGGTTAGATCAAGTTGAAGCAAGATTAAGTCATGTTGAAGAGCGATTAGATCAAGTTGAGACACGCTTAAGCCGTGTTGAAGAGCGATTAGATCGGGTTGAACAGGAACAAAAATTAATGAAGCAAGCTGTAATGGAAACAAACGAAGAAGTGAAAAACCTCCAAGAAAGCTTTAAATCTGTCTACGAAATCATCGGCGAACATGACGTTTCCATCCGTACGTTAAGAAAAAAAATCATGTAATTTACATCTCCTTCAAAAGTAAGGACCTCACCTCTTTTTTCATACTTCAACATGATGTTATATTTTCTGGTATCCCTACATAGTATTTAATTTATTACATGCAATTGGATATGGTAACATTTGTATGATGGAACTTTTGCCGTTTGTCCATGGTCAGTTAGTTGAAAGCAGCGGCTTCCTAAAGAAAGCAGCGTTGTTCCAATGTTCACCACGCGGATGCATGGCGAAAAGGCAAGCCTGTAGACTTGCCTTCCGACCATATTTTTATTTCACCTTTCAGTTATGTTTCACATACATTTCGATAAATTATAAACCTCCCTCCACCTCCACTTCGCTTAGAGGTGAGGAACTTCTCGGTGGATGGTGTGAAATTAGTAAATAACATGCTCTTTAGTGAATAAAGGCCATTATTTCATCATAGCTGCTGTTCTTTTCTATAGCCATGTAACAAGCCCTAATCTTTTTTATGGAAAGAGATCCTCGACAGTCGATCCAGAGATGTTATCTACACGCTGAAAATCGCGCTCGGAGCAACGAAAACCAGTGGAAAAAGTGTAAGGTTTATCCTGGTTTATAAATTCCATATTTTATAATTTCGAGATATTCATTCAGTTCTTTGATGGAGGAATCCATGATATGAGCGATGTCGATTGGTTTATTTTTATATAGAGTTAAGTATTTCGTAGCTAGCTGTTCACTAATAAGCATCGTTATTTTTACTACGGTATCGACGGAAATATCCTCTCGCAGTTTTTCCGTTTGGATCAAGTCTTTCATATAAACACGCTCCAACATAAAGCCTTCCTGATACGTTTCGTAGTGTTCCTTTATGATCTCTTCCATTTCCTTTTTTACAGCAACAGGCGGATGAGTGAGCGCGTTCATAGCAAAATACGCTTCTTGAAGATACTTCTCTATCACTTTACGTTTCAATAGGACTATTTCTTTCACTCGTTCAAAAAAATCATCAGCCTGAACTTGTTTGAAGGCTTCTGTTACTTCTTTCGTAAGCAGATCCTTTACATAACGGACTAAATAAAGGTATAAGTTTTTCTTGCTTTTAAAATAATGAAACAGAAGTCCTTTGGAAATTCCCGCCCGTCTCGTAATAACATCTGTGGAAGCTTTTTCATAGCCATTCTTCACAAATTCCTCAATAGCCACCTTGATAATCAAAGCTCTTTTTTCCTGTGGCTGCTTTTCAAATGCTGAATACAATTTAAACACCTCAATGTTTTATCAAACTGCCATATCCTTCTTTCTATATACCATAAAGGAAACGAATAAACTAATGAAAATAACAGCGGCCATGATAAACATATAAAGAGGCTCCAGTTGATGATCACGAATAATTTGGGCAGCGTCTACATATTTAAACGGACTGAAATATTTTAAAATCTCTAAGTCCTCTGAAATCCCTGCCATCACATTCATAAAATAAGCCGCTAGGACAATTCCTAATGAAATAGAAAGAATGCTCCTTGTTTTTTTTAACATGGATGACAACATAAACGCGACAGCAGCAAATGTCAAATGAAGCAAAATGGTGGCAACGATTAGTAGGCTAAAGATGCCTGCCGAAACTTCCGGATCATCTGCAAATTGAAACCCGATCATACTTATGATTGTTATAACTCCGTTAAAGATCAAAATATTGACGAAAACAGCCAAAAGTTTTTCGGTCACAATTCGGTTTCTTGTAACCGGCTTTGACAGCAAAAATTCGATCGTCTTTTCATTTTCTTCCTTCGCTAGGATATTAGAGGCAAGAATAGCCACATATATGCTTCCTAAAAGAGTCGTCATCATATAAATTTCGATCCCGTAAAACCCCATCAGATCTCCTAGGCTTAATTCATTCATTCCCAACGCTTTTTTCATAGGCTCCGGATAAGCCTCTAGCAGCTTGTTCATTTCATTTTGCTGTTCAGCAAATTGCGGATAAATGCTTAACGTCAATAAAATGAGGCCGCTAAGGACGACGCTCCAAATCATCAACGACTTGAAATTTCGTTTCAGTTCCCTTTTAAAAATCATATCGATCCCTCCCTTACTTCTCATAGTAATGGATAAATACTTCTTCAAGAGACGGCTCTTCAATCAGCAAGTTTTGAATCGGCATCGTATTCAGCTGATGGAGAAGCGCCTTTATATCCCCGCTGTAAAGCAGCTTCATTTCACTGCCGTTGATTTCTTTTTTCGCGATTCCTTCGAGATTGAAGTCCATCGCATTCGCTTGTTCAAATGTAATGGTAATCTTTTTTAAATTGTTTTTCGTAAGATGTTCAATCGTTTCGACTTTCACAAGCTGCCCTTCCTTAATAATAGCGACCCGGTCACACATCTTTTGCACTTCAGAAAGAATATGAGAGGAGAAAATAATGGTTGCTTCCTTTTCTCTTTCCTCTTTAAGAAGTTCAAAAAAGGTGTTTTGCATAAGCGGATCGAGTCCGCCTGTCGGTTCATCCAAGATCAAAAGTTTTGGCTCATGCAAAAGCGCTTGGACAATCCCTACTTTTTTCCGATTACCAAAGGAAAGATCCTCCATTTTTTTATGGAGATCAAGATCGAGTCTTTCTGCCAGTTCTTTCATTCTTTTTGGGTTGAATGTTTTGTAAAAGCCTGCGGAGTATTTTAATAAATCAACCACTTTCATATCATCGTAAAAATGAACTTCAGATGGCAGGTAACCCACCTTTTGTCTAATTTCTTTTGATTGTTTCACAATATCTTTCCCGAAAATTGTCGCACTCCCGCTGGTCGGATAGAGGAAATTTAAAAGCGTTCGAATAGTTGTGCTCTTACCTGCTCCATTCGGTCCAATAAATCCAAAAATTTCCCCTTTTTCAATGGAAAAGGTTAAGTTGGTAATTCCCCTGTTCTTCTTATACATTTTAGTCAAATGTTTGACATCTACAATTTTCATTCTTCCGCCTCCTTTAGGTGGCTATGCACAGATTGACTGGTGAGTCAATACCATTATATAGAAAATTGACTGGTGAGTCCATTTGTTTTTTAAATTTTAAAAACGAATGGGTTGAAAACCGTTCGATATCAAAAACTGCACATCATTCATCTTTATTAAAAATATCATTGTTTTTATCTCACTTTAATCCAAGTAAATTCCATAAAATTGTCTTCTTCCACATAGAAGATAAACGCCTAATGTTCGTTGTTTCCTATCCAATTTCTCTCAGTAAAAAATACATAATCTACCCTGTTGTCCCTCATTCAGCTCACTACCACTTTTCTTCGTTTAGAAAAGTGCACATACAAAAATACCCAGTGCCTCGAATAGGCACTGGGTGCAATGAATATATGACTTGCCGGCTACGTACGGCAAAGAAATGAAGAATCATACTGCTCTTTATTAAGGACGTATCCACACACCTTATTTTTTGATAAATTGCTGTGTCCAGATATATCCATTTTCTTCAAAGCCGACACCGATATGAGTGTAATTTTTATTTAAAATATTGGCACGATGCCCTTCACTGTTCATCCAAGCTGTTACAACTTCCTGAGGGGTACGCTGACCTTTCGCAATATTTTCCCCAGCTGCTGTATAAGAGATACCGAATTTTTTCATCATATCAAATGGAGAACCATATGTTGGGCTAGTATGTGAAAAATAATTATTGACTGCCATATCTCTTGATTTTTCACGTGCCACTTTGCTTAGTGCTAAATCCACTTGTAAAGGCGGTAACCCATATTTTGCTCGCTCTTTATTGGTTAAATCGACTACTTGTTGTTCATATGCCTTTAATCCCGTTTCCGTCGTTTTAGTATTTTGATTTTGTGTTGACGGAGTTGCAGAAGTATTTTGCCCAGAAGCGGCTGGTTTTTTAACAGTTGTCTGCTGTGGTGCATTCACTTTTGTCTTCTCTGTTTTATATAAGGTGAATGGAATTTTCCCTTGAAGCCATTTTTCAATTTCTTGAAAGTTGGATACTTGAACAGTATATTTAACTTCTTTCCCGTTAGCTGCTGGACATGGAGTCATCCCAGCCGCCTCCGTCTTCGCCGTAAACGTTACTCCTGCAATCGCTAAAGATGCAGCAAGTGAAAGTACGATTTTTTTATTCATCGTTTCTCCTCCTTCAATCTCATCTCTTGCGTGCATCTTCATGATAACATGGACTTTTTGTAATATTTATGGATAAATAAGGTAACTAAAAATCTCCAGCTTTATTTTCCAAAAAAAACCTACGTTTTCATTAAAAAAATCTTGGATCGTTCATGAAACAACAGGAGTTTCAAAAAAATATCTTTCATTCCTATGAAAACCTTCTATACCTAATTCATAATCACTTTTTATTATTTTCCGTAAAAATAAGTCTTGACAATATTTTTGAAGAAGATGTTCGTTAACATTTTTTACACGCTTATTACAACGATCCCTTTTATTTTACAATTTTCTTACTGGTAAAATATAGGGGTTCATTGAGCATGATAGGCAGCGGCGACCGATATCACTCGATCCTCACATTCGTATGTAATCAGATAAAGCTTCACTTCTACCCGTGAATTTTTACAGATACCATTCATCTGTATATAGCATGGACAATCAGTTAACGGATTGGATCTCGCACACGAGTATCTTACTTGAGATATTCTTTTTCATTTTTCATGATCTAAGAGCGAGCTTCTTGTGTTTATTCCACCAACTTTTCAAAAACGAGCAGCCATCAAAGCACACCAAACAAGCTATGGCTGCATAACATGCCTATACAGTCTGAACACCAAACCAAAGAGGTGAATTACTATTATGGCTTCATCAGTTGATTATACGTCTCCATCTGCTCAATACTCCTTTGATGTCAACCAAAGTCCATTGTTTCAATTGGACCAAAATAATTATATTAATGTGTTAGGCATCAAGCAATTAAACACATTAGAAAATATTTCGCTTCTTGATATTTTTCTCAGTACCAATCATGTGGTAGAGCCGCACTATCATCAAAACGCAGCCGAATTAGTTTATTGCATTTCTGGCGCTGCCACCGTCTCCATGCTGAATCCATTTACCAAAAAAGTTCTTAGCTACTCGATTACTCCCGGACAGGTAGTCAACATCCCTCAAGGCTGGTGGCATTATGAAATCGCTACAGTAGACCGCACTCATCTTCTCGCTATTTTTGATGCATCCACTCCGGAAGTGATTCTCGGCTCTGACATCCTAAAACTTACTCCTTCCTATATGATGGCCCATACTTATTGTATGGACGAAAATCAATGGAAACAGGCCATTGCACCTGTTCAACCATCCACCTATATCGGTCCATATAAAAATTGCCATCGTGGGACAGCACACCAATCTCACCCATATCCTTATCAGCTGCCGTACCAGCATCAGCCAATCTCTTATATTCCCCAATATCCGTCGTACTTAAAAGAAAATCGCTCTTCTCAGCGATAGGAGGAATCGTTTATGAGAAAATCCGGATTTGTTCCCGACAACACAAATATAAAAAAAACAAGCGGCACTCCCAATCTTTTTTTCGACTCAAGAGATAACATCTTTTTTCAGCGAGATGATGAAAACATTGCCTATGAGGTCACCTCGACACAAATACCAGCAATGGTAGGGGGAGCTTTTGTCGATCTCTATCTCACAAAGGGACATATTCGCGAACCGCATTGGCATCCGAATGCGTGGGAGCTGGATGTAGTTGTTTCCGGCGAAGCCATTATTTCGATTGTTGATCCTGATACAAATAAGCTCCATCATTATAAAACGAAGGCGGGTCAAGTTGTCTTTATTCCAATGGCTTGGTGGCATTGGATCAGGCCAGCGTCAGAAAAAGTACATCTTCATCTCTTTTTTAACAATGATCAATTCGAAACAGCAGAAGGCTCCGATACGCTACGTCTCACGCCACCTGAAGTTTTCAAGATGGCTTACGGGCTTGATGTCAATCAAATCGCCGATGCTCTTTCACCAATTAAAGAATCTGTCGTTATCGGTCCTCCTTCAGAAAGCCATTCGTTAAACAAAGATAATCTTTCTTCCAGTCGAGGCCGCTTCGTTCCAAGGGAGGGGAAACAAAAACAATGGAGCGAACAAGAAATATCCATCCAGATCAATGACAAGGAATTTCGCTTCTAAAATAACAACGTAGGAAGTCTTTTCCTATTGAATAAATCGTCATTTTAAATGGATCGTACAGAAACGTATCTTTTGCATATTTATGTTTTTGATATAGCAAAGCCGGTATGATAGCGGTCGAATTCTTGTCGCCCACGCCTAAGAAGCAAGCCGACTCCTGCTCCAATGAGTGAAACATCCTTGACGTTTCTTTCAAAGCCTCATTCGTTTCATTTTTAATAAAAAACTCCCGCCTTTCTATCGGCAGGAGAGAGTAATGGATACGATCAGCGTTTTCATTTCAACTGCGATTGAATCGCGCTGCGCAAATGACCGTTATGACGGCGAAGCACATGAAATACTTCCTCGCCCGTCAAACCGGTCATCAGCGCTAAAATCGCCGCTTTGGCAGATTGATACGTTTTGAGTGCTTGCTCTGCCTCTTCTTCGCTTACATCGGCGATTTCGATAATCATATTTTTAGCCCGCATCAACAGCTTTTCATTCGTTGGAACGACATCGACCATGAGGTTGCTGTATACTTTACCGCTGCGAATCATGGCAGCGGTCGTAATCATATTTAAAACAAGCTTTTGTGCGGTACCCGCTTTCAGTCTTGTCGATCCTGCTACTACCTCTGGACCTGTTAAAACGACAATTGGATAATCTGCTATCTTCTCCATTTCCGAATTTTTCGTGCAAGTGATAGCCGCCACCATAGCTTCGACAGATTTGGCATATTTCATCGCTGCCAATGTATAAGGAGTTCTTCCGCTGGCGGCAATTCCAATGACGACATCCTTTTGATGGACATGAATTTGCTTCATATCTTCTACAGCCTGCTCAATGTTATCTTCTGCTCCTTCCAAAGCAGACTGCAAAGCTTTTTCGCCTCCAGCAATCACACCGATTACCTGCTCCTTTGGAACACCATAAGTCGGTGGACATTCTGATGCATCCAGCACTCCTAAACGCCCGCTTGTACCGGCCCCGACATAGATAAGGCGTCCGCCGCTGCCGAATGCTGCGACGACCCGATCGATCACTTCCGCAATGACAGGCAAAACCCGCTCCACAGCTTTTGGAACAGATTGGTCTTCTTTATTCATTTGTCTTATAATCTCTAGACTAGATAACGTATCGATATCCAGCGTATGGACGTTTCTTTTTTCTGTGTCAATTTGCCGAAGGTTCATGATGCCATCTTCCTTTCTGATCCAACCCTTTCATCATGTTAAATAAACAAACACATCCATATTCATGAAACGGATGACTGTACGATTATGCGAAACTTTTGACCTGGACCAATGCATTCTAGAAGCGGAATATCTTCATCTACCACCTTTGCTACTACATTGACTCTCGCATCCTTCGGCAAGCTTCGTTTCGTAATTTGCAGCTCGCCTGCATATCTGTTGTATAAATCATTGTCAATCGTAACAGAGCCTTTTGTGCGACTGATCACAGATGACGGCATAATCTTCATGCCATTCTTTTGTGCATAAAGTCTAGACTCTTGCGATCGAATCACATCCCTGGCCAGATCTAACCGATTCGTATGAGTGCCTTCAACAAGCAAACGCAGGTTTTCATCGTCTTGATTCTTCATCACACATCTAAGTGGAACGATTTTTTCGGCTAACGATGCCAATAACGATAATGTGCAGTCTTTAGCCGAAATATCACCAATCAATACGTGATCGACATGATATTGAAATAACAGTTCGGCACACGCAAGATGTGGTGCCTGCTTCCGGTGCTTCTCCAATGTCGGCAGTCCTGCATATAGGGGGCCTCTCAGCTTATGATCGCCAGGAATAAATGCTGTTGTCGCAATACCGTATTGCTGAAACATTTGATTGCGCGCAACGAAAAAACGAACATCAAGGCCCGTTTCCGGCCTTGGATAAAAATTGTGCCAAGCCTCGACATTTTGAATGTTTAACCCCAAGCCGATCCATCTCTTCAGCATGTCTTCATTGACCGTGCTAGCATTTAAGCCAATTTTCATTTGCTTTGACCATTCCACGATTTCTTGATCATTGTAACCATCATCTAAGCGAAGCCCTGTCACGCCCCATGCAACAAGCTCTGTTGGCTGATCCATGTTCAAATATGCCAACGATTGAGAAGATACATCAACAAATAATAACATATTATATTGTTTGGCGAGCATCCCTAGTCGCTTTAACCGCTCTCTATACACAGCCGGATCATCTTCAGGAATATGAAGCGAAGTAAAAATGGATTGGAGTTGATAGGATTGGGCCTTCGCTACAAGCGGTTCCATATGACGTGGATCATTGCCTAAATATACAGAAATCCCAAGCATGCTTCCACCTCTTTTAAACGATACAAGCGGTCTCAAAATGGGCGAATTTCCTGATCGCACTGCTTCAGCATTGGAGACCGCTTTGAATCTGCTTTGTTAAAATTTCTATTGGCTAAACGGAATAAAGGAGAGGTTCCTTCATCAGCGGAACTTATGATTAGTTAAGTGTTGCATTCGTCTGTCCGCTTTTTCCAAGATCCCTTGTCATGGCCTCATTAAATCCAAATAAATAAGTAAAAATAAAGCCGAATAAATAAGCAATCAACAGACCGATGAGATAATAGACGATTTGCTGGGCATGAACTAAAAAGGCCAATGGCAAACCAGATACGCCGATAGCAATCGTTGCTACATGAAAATAAGCTTGAAAAGCGCCTCCTACCGCTGCACCTAAACAAGCGGTAACAAACGGTCTTCCTAAAGGTAATGTAACGCCAAAAATAAGCGGTTCGCCAATTCCTAAAATACCGACAGGAAGTCCCCCTTTAATAATTTTGCGAAGCTGAGCATTCTTTGTTTTAAAATAAATCGCAAATGCAGCTCCTACCTGACCGGCACCCCCCATGGCCAATATCGGCAACAAAGGATCGTCGCCGATGGATTGAATCAGCTCCATATGCACAGGCGTCAGCCCTTGATGAAGACCGGTAACGACTAAAGGAAGGAATGTTCCAGCCAGAATGATTCCTGATAAAATGCCACCAGCGTCAATTAAACTGACTAATCCTTTCGTAATCAAATCGGAAATCCAACCTCCAACAGGCTGAAGAACGATGAGAGTAGCGATCCCCGTGATGAGGACAGAAATAGTCGGTGTTACAATCATATCGATAGAGGTAGGGACAAAGCGACGAATTTTCTTTTCTATCCAAGCTATGAAAACAGCTGCAAGCATCACCCCGATTAATCCTCCGCGTCCAGGCACCAGCTTTTCGCCAAAAAGCGTGAGATCCGCAAGCGCCGGATTAATAATTAAAATGCCGGCAATACCGCCAAGAGCAGGAGTTCCGCCAAACTCTCTCGCCGTATTTATACCGACAAAAATGCCAAGATAGCTAAAGAGCCCCCAGCCGATAAAATTTAAAATCGAGATGATGGCTGAATCTGGATCGGCTCCTGCGCGAATAAAGACATTCGTGATTCCAGCGATTAAACCTGAAGCAACAATTGCTGGAATCAGCGGAATGAAAATGCTTGAGATTTTTCGCAAAAACAGCTTAAATGGTGTTGCGTTTTTTAGCTTTAAATCGGCTTTTGTCTGTTCGGCAAGATGAGCCCATTGATCGGCATTTAATGATTGAGCATCTGTTCCGCTTTGTTTGGCGATTTCCTCGGCCACTTTTGTCACAATTCCTGGTCCTAAAATAATTTGCAGTGTTTCTTGCTCAACTACACCAAGTACACCATCAATTTTTTTCAATCCATCGACATCCACTTGACTGTGATCCACAGGCGCGATTCTTAATCGTGTCATGCAATGAGATAGACGATCAATGTTTTGATAGCCGCTAAGCTTTTCGACAATTTCCTTTGCTAGCCGTTCATATTTCTCCATTATTTTTCCCCCTTGTTCTTCATCCCTAAACCAAGAACAACCCGTCAAAAAGAGAAATTGGCGTTTGTGAATGCGCAGTTATTGATCGCTTCGCTTCCATCGTTTGACCGCTTCCCGCGTCCGGTCTAGCGCGGCAATGCTTTCTTCATAAGCTCGGCTGACAATGCCAACATAGAGAATATCAACCACGTTAAGCTGAGAAATTCTTGAACTCATAGCTCCGCTGCGAATACTTTTTTCTAATGAGCTTATATATAGCGAAATATCAGCCAGCTCAGACACTGGATTCACTCCAAATTTTGTTAAAGAAATAACAGTGGCTCCGTTTGCTTTCGCTAATGCTAATGCTTGAATAATCCCTTCCGTTTGTCCAGAATAAGAAATGCCAAAGGCAACGTCCGCTTCGGTCAAATTAGCGCTCATCATTCCTTGTGTATCATAGTCAAATGCAGCTTCACACCAGCGATTGATCCTTGTTAGCTTTTGCTTTAAATCTTGAGCGATCACCGCTGAAGCCCCTATGCCATATACAGCAATTTTACGCGCTCTGCTTAAAGCATGAACGGCTTTTTCTACAGCATCTATCGATAAAACCGACAATGTATCTTGAATGGATTGAATATTGTTGTTCGACACAGAAGCGATGATAGAGGCCATTGAACCATCAATCGGGATTTCTTGGTAAGATGATCCGCTTGGCTCATTTTGTTTGGCCAAATCGACAGCAATTTTTAGCTTTAGTTCACGAAAGCCCTTACAATTCAACGTTCGTGCCAAACGAATAATCGTAGCTTCACTCACATTCGCTTGCTCTGACAGCTTTTGGATTGAAAGATGAACCACCTCCTCAGCATGCGTTAAAATATACTCAGCTGCCTTTCGTTCTGCTGGCTTTAACGAATCAAGCGCCTCCTGAATACTAATGAAGCCTCCTTTCAATTTGTTTTCCTCCCTTCACACTATGTATACTCCACATCTGAAACTTTATTGCAAAATTCCACGTTTTTTCTGAATTTTTATTTCATATTTTTTTAATGCTACCTATCTCATACGATAAGGAAGTTACGCCGATGGGGTTACATGACGCGCTTGATTGACGGATTTTTATATCTCTTCATACTCGTGCATATTTTAACTTATTTCTGGTGTTATGTCAAGAAAACGGACACGTTAAACAGAGAGAAATAGCTGAACTTAGGCAGCTACTTTTCTCTGATTAGCGTAGTAAGCAGCCTCAAATTCATATGGCGATACATAGCCAAGAGCTGAATGAATTCTTTTGCGATTGTAGAAGCATTCGATGTACTCAAAAATGGCTTGTTTCGCTTCTTTCCGCGTGCGGAATCGATTCAGATAAATGCACTCTTTCTTGATTAGGCTATGAAACGACTCCATACAAGCGTTGTCGTAACAGTTCCCACGTCTCGACATGCTCACTTGAAAATGATGTTCCTGTAAAAGTTGCTGATAGTCATTCGAAGCATATTGGCTCCCACGATCCGAATGATGAATCACTCGTTCCGTTGGTTTTTCGCTGTTTAGAGCTCGTTGTAACGCTTTGATGACTAACTCTTTCGTCATTCGTGTATCGATATACCATCCTACCATCTTGCGAGTATATAAATCCATGATACTGGCTAAATACAACCAGCCTTCATCGGTAGAAATGTACGTAATATCTGCCATCCATACTTCATTCGGAGCCGTTGCTTGGAAGTTTTGTTTCAATAGATTGTCATATACGTTGTAAGGATGGTTACTGTTCGTAGTGGCTTTGAATTTACGGACGGTAATGGATCTCAAGCCTTCTTCCCTCATGATGCGAGCGACCGTCTTTTGAGACACTCGAATCCCTTGTTTG
>NZ_NASY01000052.1:0-67938 GCF_002075365.1 Anoxybacillus sp. UARK-01
GAATTCCGCTCTCCTCTTCTGCACTCAAGTCCCCCAGTTTCCAATGACCCTCCACGGTTGAGCCGTGGGCTTTCACATCAGACTTAAGGAACCGCCTGCGCGCGCTTTACGCCCAATAATTCCGGACAACGCTTGCCACCTACGTATTACCGCGGCTGCTGGCACGTAGTTAGCCGTGGCTTTCTCGTTAGGTACCGTCAAGGTACGGCCCTATTCGAACCGCACTTGTTCTTCCCTAACAACAGAGCTTTACAATCCGAAGACCTTCTTCGCTCACGCGGCGTTGCTCCGTCAGACTTTCGTCCATTGCGGAAGATTCCCTACTGCTGCCTCCCGTAGGAGTCTGGGCCGTGTCTCAGTCCCAGTGTGGCCGATCACCCTCTCAGGTCGGCTACGCATCGTCGCCTTGGTGAGCCGTTACCTCACCAACTAGCTAATGCGCCGCGGGCCCATCCGTAAGTGACAGCCGAAGCCGCCTTTCAACTAAAGACCATGCGGTCTTCAGGGTTATCGGGTATTAGCTCCGGTTTCCCGAAGTTATCCCCGTCTTACGGGCAGGTTGCCCACGTGTTACTCACCCGTCCGCCGCTAACCAAACAGAAGCAAGCTTCTATTCGGTCCGCTCGACTTGCATGTATTAGGCACGCCGCCAGCGTTCGTCCTGAGCCAGGATCAAACTCTCCAAAAGAAAGTTGATTGGCTATTATTTAAATTTCGGTTGACCATACCGAAATTTTTCGATTAACGCTTCGTTTTGTTCAGTTTTCAAAGAACATTGTTCTAATAAAGCAGCTATTAAATAATAACAAATCAATCAGCTAATGTCAATCTTTTTTTATTTTATTCATTCGTTTTTCACGGACATTTTTTATTATACTTATATACCTTACATTAATCAAGTATTTTTTTCTTTTTTACTTCTTTGTCTATGAGACAGAAAAAGCGAAATGGTCACTTTTCTGTCTACTTCTTTAGAATTAAATCCATACTGGATAAAAGTTTAACTAAAAAAGTGTACCCCTATTTGAGAAAACATGAACAAACGACGTATACACCTCCGCTACCATCAACTGAACATAAAAAATCTGTAAAAGCGAAACCTGACTTTTTAACGATTATATCTTTAATTCAGAGGTTTTTATTGTTTTTCAACGGTCGGCCCGCTGTCACATATTTATATGATACAAACACCCCCGGACTTGATCTCCGACCGCCGAATACATTATCTACCCTTTTTAAAGATTTGTATTGATTATGGCTAGATCTTCTTTGATAAAACTAAAAGTATTTCTACTCCTTTTAAAATCATCCTCTATTTTTTAACTGCTTAACACTTGAAAGAAATACAAGGCGCAAATTATGATTTATCTAAATTAATGCTAATTTTTCGATTCGTAAGTCTCTAATCTGCTGACTAAGCATAGATATCATTTAACGCTTGCTACTCATGATCGCATCATCAAAAAAGGAATGGGAAAAATAGAGATGGTTTGCTTACTAAAATATTTATTCTCCATCCATCTCAGACGAATAAATGACCTCTTCGATAAAAAGATGACGTTGTTCGCTTAATGAAATAAACTCATTTCCATCAACTGTTTTAACAATAGGCCGCGTCGGTTCTTCTCTTTGAACAAACACAATTTCCGCCATTTCGCCATTGGATAACTTCACCTTTGTGCCGACCGAAAACATTGTTAAATGATTCAATAAGATTTGTATGACTTCCATGCTTAGTTTCCCAAAGTTATCTACTTGAATTTGTTCAAGCGCTTTAAACGGCGATTCTTTTTTCCGATAAAGACGCTCAGAAACCATGGCATGATATACATCCGCTACGGAAACAATCTTACTATATGGATGAATTTGCTTGTCATTGATCCCAAACGGATATCCGCTTCCATCATTTCTTTCATGATGCTGTAAAACAGCTAATTTTACTCCTTCCTGTAAAACAGGGATTTTCTGAACCATCTTATATCCTAAAATGGTATGTTCCTTTACCTCTTTATACTCTTCAGCCGTAAGAGCGGATTTTTTCATAATAATTTTTTCATTAATTTTAGCCATACCACAATCACAAAGAATCCCTGCTAGAGCAATTTGATAACATGCTCCTTTTCCATAATTCAGATGCTTCCCTAAAAACCCTGACAATAACCCGATACAGACCGCATGATGGTATAAATAATCTTCTTTCGTTGTATAACGATATAGGGTAAGCAGTTCTGTTCGATTATCGATAAAACGGTCAAGCAAAGGAATAATAATTGAACGAATTTCTCCAACATCAATAGGAGAACCTGACTGCCAAGATTGAAATGCTTTTTTGTATCGTTGTACTGCTTTTAAATAAAGAGCCATAATATCTTCCGTGCTTTCATTATTTTGCTCATCGCTTTCCTTTTTTACCTCGATAATTTCTAGAGGCCTAAAGGGTTGGCCATTTGCTAATACCGGCTCTACATAAACATCTTCAATCAAAAATTTTTCCAACACATTTAAAAGCAACGGAGTTAATACAGTGTTCTTAGGAATAATTGTTTTCTTTGTTTTTCCAATTACATCGGCTGCTAGAATACATCCTTCTTGTAACTGATTAATTTTGACACGAATCATTTTATTCCCCCAGTCTAACAAGACACAATTCCCCGTGTATTATAAAAAGCTGACTCGAGGATGCGGGCTCTGTTCCTCGAATCAGCAATGTTAATTCATTAGTCTTCCTGTCTATCCTCAGCTTCCTTTTCTTCCTCTTTTGGTACTTTTGCAACTGTGGCAACATATTCGTGTTCATTATCACCTGATAGCCGGATCAATTTAACTCCTTGCGTATTCCGTCCCATTCTCGAAATATCGCTGACAGCAATCCGGATCAAAACGCCATTGGTGGTGATCAACATAAGATCTTCTTCGCCTGTTACAGTCTTTACAGCTACAACTGTGCCATTTTTTTCAGAAATATTGCATGTTTTTAACCCTTTTCCGCCACGACTTTGCACTCGATATTCTGAAGCCCCTGTGCGTTTTCCGTACCCGTTTTTCGTTACTACAAGCACATCATGATCTTCCTCTAGAATCTCCATTCCGACTACTTCATCGCCACCTTCTAACGTGATTGCCTTAACCCCCGTTGCATTTCTTCCCATTGTTCGCACCTCTGTTTCAGGGAAGCGGATGAGCATACCATGTTTCGTTCCAACGATCACGTGTTTAGAACCATCTGTCAATTTTACAGAAATAAGCTCATCTCCTTCACGCAAGCTAACGGCAATCAAGCCATTATTGCGGATATTGGCGAACGAAGATAGCGGAGAGCGTTTAGCAATTCCTTCTTTTGTCGTAAAGAACAAAAAGGAATTATCGTCAAATTGGTCGATCGTAATAATTGTATTGACCCATTCATCTTTATCGATTTCTAATAAATTAATAATTGGTATTCCTTTAGCTGTTCGTCCAAATTCAGGAATTTCGTATCCTTTCGAACGATATACTTTCCCTTTATTTGTAAAAAACAGAATGGTATGGTGGGTTGACGTGATCAAAAGGTGCTCCACAAAATCGTCTTCGCTTGTGTTCATTCCCTGAATTCCTCGGCCGCCACGCTTTTGACTTTTGTAGGTAGATAAAGGAAGGCGTTTAATATAGCCTTTATGCGTGAGCGTCACGACAATATTTTCACAAGGAATCAGATCCTCATCATCAAATTCTTCAATGCCTCCGCTTACAATCTCGGTTCTCCGTTTATCATTAAATCGCTCTTTTATTTCTGTGAGCTCATCACGAATAATTTGCAACACTTTTTCTTCATCCGCTAAAATCTCTTTAAGTTGGGCAATCAACTGAACCAACTCTTGGTATTCTTGTTCAATCTTTTCTCTCTCTAACCCTGTTAATCGTTGCAGGCGCATATCTAAAATGGCTTGTGCTTGTCTTTCGGTAAGTGAAAATTTTTGCATCAAACCTTGTTTAGCGATTTCTGTCGTTTGTGAGTGCCGAATTAAATGGATCACTTCATCCAAATGATCCAAAGCGATGCGCAGCCCTTCAAGAATATGAGCTCTCGCTTCCGCCTTTTTCAGCTCATAAGCTGTCCGGCGGCGAATGACGATCTTTTGATGATCTAAATAATGCATCAGACACTCTTTTAGGTTTAAAACTTTTGGCTCTCCATTCACGAGCGCAAGCATATTGATTCCAAAGCTTGTTTGCAGTGCTGTTTGTTTATACAAGTTGTTTAAAATCACCTTGGCATTAGCGTCTTTTCGAACCTCTATTACGATTCGCATGCCGCTGCGATCCGATTCATCACGCAAATCGGTGATTCCATCGATTTTTTTCTCGCGTACAAGTTCAGCAATCCGCTCGATCAGCTTGGCTTTATTCACCTGATAAGGAAGCTCCTGAACAATGATCGTTTCTTTCCCATTTGCTTTTTGCTCAATTTCCACTTTCGCTCTTAAGGTAATTGAGCCTCTTCCTGTTTCATATGCTTTCCTGATTCCGCTGCGCCCAATAATTTGTCCGGCAGTAGGAAAATCAGGTCCCGGTATAAATTCCATTAATTCAGCAACGGTCATTTCCGGATCTTGACTTAAGGCTAAAAGCGCATCAATTACTTCTCCCAGCTGGTGGGGAGGAATATTTGTCGCCATTCCGACTGCAATTCCTGAAGATCCATTGACTAGCAAATTAGGAAATCTCGATGGTAACACCGCCGGTTCCTTTTCCGATCCATCATAGTTATCTTGGTAATCAATGGTGTCCTTATTGATATCCCGCAACAGCTCCATCGATATCTTAGACATTCTTGCTTCTGTATAACGCATGGCTGCGGCTGCATCGCCGTCAATAGAACCGAAGTTACCATGTCCATCCACCAGCATATAGCGATAGTTAAAATCCTGAGCCATCCGCACCATCGTGTCGTAAACAGCTGCGTCACCGTGCGGATGATATTTCCCGATCACTTCACCAACAATCCGTGCTGATTTTTTATAAGGTTTGTCCGCTGTCATCCCTAAATCATGCATCGCATATAAAATACGACGATGGACTGGCTTTAATCCATCCCGAACATCTGGCAAAGCCCTTGAAACAATAACACTCATAGCATAATCAAGAAATGACGATCTCATTTCTTGGCTGATATTCACTTCGCGAATTCGAGGATTACGATTTTCTGACATGTTTACGTACCTCCCTTATAAACTCATTTTCCAGATGGGGAGGGTGGCATTTGAACACTCTCCAATACATAATGAACGATTAACCTATACGAAGCCAACACTTTTCTTTTCATCCACGTCGGCAAGGTGTTCTTGCCGATATTGGATAGATCTGGGCATTGCTTCTTTATGCATATCAATGACAAAAACCATCAAAACCGATGTTCCGTAGATATAGAAATCGATTCTCAAACATCCATCTTAAATATCTAGATTTTTGACATACTTTGCGTTTTCCTCAATAAATTGTCTTCTTGGCTCAACCTTGTCTCCCATTAAAACCTCAAATATCTCGTCAGCTTCAATCGCATCTTGAAGGCTTACTTGAAGCAGCGTCCGCGTTTCAGGATTCATGGTTGTTTCCCATAGCTGCTCAGGATTCATTTCACCAAGACCTTTATACCGTTGAATGGTCGGTTTTGGAGTTTCTGGCAGTTCGGACAAGACTTGCTCTAGTTGACGATCATTGTAGGCATATTCCACCCGCTTGCCTTGCTGAATTTTGTAAAGAGGCGGTTGAGCAATATAAACGTATCCCTTTTCAATAATTTCCCGCATATAACGGTAAAAAAACGTTAGCAGCAGCGTCCGAATATGCGCTCCATCGACATCGGCATCCGTCATGATGATGATCTTATGATATCTTGCTTTTGTAATATCGAAATCTTCACCAATTCCTGTTCCTAACGCTGTTATAATTGTTCGCACTTCATTGTTCGATAAAATTTTATCTAGACGGGCTTTTTCAACATTGATAATTTTTCCGCGCAACGGTAAAATCGCTTGAAAATGGCGATCTCGTCCCTGTTTCGCAGATCCGCCCGCTGAGTCTCCCTCTACTACATACAATTCGCTAATAGAAGGATCCTTTGAAGAACAATCTGCCAGTTTCCCAGGCAAATTGGATATTTCAAGAGCACTTTTTCTCCGCGTTAGCTCGCGCGCTTTTTTTGCCGCTAAACGGGCACGCGCCGCCATCATTCCTTTTTCGATGATCTTCTTGGCAACAGTTGGATTCTCTAGCAAAAAGGTTTCAAACTGCTCTGAGAAGATGGCATCTGTTACTGTTCTTGCATCGCTATTTCCAAGTTTCGTCTTTGTTTGCCCTTCAAATTGCGGCGCAGGATGCTTCACAGAAACAATCGCCGTGAGCCCTTCCCGCACATCTTCCCCGGTTAAGTTAGCATCATTGTCCTTAAAAATGTGGTGTTTGCGTGCATAATCATTAATAATACGGGTTAATGCTGTTTTAAAACCCGATTCGTGTGTTCCGCCTTCATGTGTATGAATGTTATTAGCGAACGAATAAATATTGCTGCTGTAGCTGTCATTGTATTGCAAGGCGATCTCAACGGAAATTCCATCTCGTTCCCCATCGATATAAATAGGCTCATCATGAAGCACTTCTCTTGTTCGGTTTAAGTGTTGAACGTATGATTTAATTCCGCCTTCATAATAGTATTCGTTCTTTCGGTTTTCGTCTCGTTTATCTTCAAGACTAATTTTAATCCCTCGATTTAAAAAGGCTAATTCCCGTAATCGAGTGGCCAGCGTCTCGTAATCATACTCTGTCGTTTCGGTAAAAATCTCAGGATCTGGTTTAAACCGAGTAGTAGTGCCTGTCCGATCCGTTTCGCCAATAACTTGTAAATCCGCACAAGGAATCCCGCGTTCATATTTTTGATAATGAATTTTTCCTTCACGATAAACAAATACTTCTAATTCTTGTGACAGGGCATTTACAACAGAAGCACCAACTCCATGAAGCCCTCCAGATACTTTATATCCGCCGCTACCAAATTTTCCGCCGGCATGGAGCACCGTCATAATGACTTCAACAGCCGGTCGACCCATTTGTTCTTGAATGCCGACTGGAATACCACGACCATTGTCAACCACGGTAATACTGTTATCTTTTTCGATTGTTACAGAGATTTCTGTACAATACCCAGCCAACGCTTCATCAATACTATTGTCAACAATTTCCCAAACTAAATGATGTAAGCCTTTGGGACCCGTTGATCCTATATACATACCTGGCCGTTTCCGTACAGCTTCAAGGCCTTCCAATACCTGAATTTGCCGTTCATCATACATATGTTCGATTTTTTGTTCCATTGTCATGTTAATCACCTACGCTTTCCTTTGAAAAACGATCAAACATCCCCGGTGTCCGGGGAACAAATATGACCGGAACTCACTTGATAGATCGCTGCTTCCTTTATGACATCATGTTTAATTCCGTCAATACTTGTTGTAGTAACAAAGGTTTGAACTTTCTGGCGGATGGTGTTAAGCAGATGTGTTTGCCGAAAATCGTCCAGTTCCGAAAGTACATCGTCTAATAAAAGAATGGGATAATCGCCTGTTTCAGAAAAGATCAGTTCAATTTCGGCCAATTTGATCGATAAAGCTGTTGTTCTTTGCTGTCCCTGTGAACCAAATGTCTGTACATCTCTTCCATTGACATCAAATGACAAATCGTCACGGTGAGGACCAGCAAGTGTCGTACCTCGCTGAATTTCCTTCTCCTTTATTTTAACAAATTTTTCAGTATATGCTTCTATTATTCTCGACAATTCCAGCTCTTCTGATACCTGAACAGAAGGATGATATTGGATTTGCAGCTTTTCCAATCCCCGGCTGATTTCGCGATGAATGGGCTCAGCCCATTTTTGCAGCAGCTGGGAAAATTCATATCTCTTTAATGTAATTTTCGCGGCAATCTCTATCAGCTGTTCTGTTAATACATCTAAAACAGCTTCATCATGATGCTGCTTCGTTTGCAACAGCTTCAAATAATGATTCCGCTGCTGCAATATCTTTTGGTAGCGGCTTAAATCATGCATATAAACAGGGGAAATCTGCCCCATTTCCATATCAATAAAACGTCGTCTTACTTGCGGCCCGCCCTTGACTAAATGCAAATCTTCAGGAGCAAATAAAACCACATTAATGTGTCCGATATATTGACTTAATTTTTTTTGTTCAATATGACTTATTTTTGCTTTTTTCCCTTTTTTTGAAATCACAAGCTGCAAAGTTGACGGCCCATTTTTTTTAACGGCCTTCCCTTCTATTTTAGCATATTCCTCATCCCAACGAATCAATTCTTTATCATTTGATGTCCGATGAGATTTAGCCATCGCTAAAACATAAATAGCTTCCATCAAATTCGTCTTTCCTTGCGCGTTTTCTCCCAAAATCACGTTGACTTTATTCGTAAACGACAACTCCTGGCTGATATAATTCCGGTAATTTTTTAACGATAGATGTGTTAAAAACAAAGATTCTTCACCTACTCCAAACCTTTTACCATAAAAGTTCCGAAATCGCGAATATCGACAACATCCCCATGCTTCAGTTTTCGTCCGCGACGATTTTCTCTATCGCCGTTGACATATACTTCTTTTGTTTGTAAAAACCATTTTGCCATACCGCCTGTATCAATCGCTTGCACAAGCTTTAAAAATTGGCCAAGAGTAATCGTTTCCGTTGTGATCTCTATCGTTTGTTTCATCATTTTCACCGCTCTTCAAAAAAATGTCCATCACTTCATTTTACTAAAAAATTGATCAATAGCAAATAAAGCTGCTAGAGAGTCGGAGTAGTTCTAGCAGCTTTATTATACATTAGTACGTTCTGACTGGTAAGATCAGCTGGAGCATGGAATCGCTGTGTAGTGGACGAAGAACAAATGGACGCATGGCTCCGGTAAAGCTGATCTTGATTTCAGCTCCCTCCAGTGCTTTAAGAGCATCCATCATGTATTTAGCACTGAAAGAAATTTTTAGCTCTTCCCCTTCGACAGATTCGCTCTGGATCTCCTCAGTAACTTTCCCGATTTCTGGGGATATCGATGAAATTTCTACAATGCCATCCTGTAATGTTGTCAATTTAACCACATTGTTTCTTCCTTCTCTAGCAAGCAAAGAAGCGCGGTCAATCGCTTGGAAAAACTCCTTCGCATTCACAATTACGTCTGTTTGGCTATCTGCCGGAATTAAGCGGGACGTATCAGGATAGTTTCCATCAAGCAATCGCGAGAAAAATAAAAGGTGTTTCGTTTTAAATAAAACCTGATTTTCTGTAATGACAATTTCTACATTTTCATTACTGTCATCAAGAATTTTACTTAATTCGTTTAAGCTCTTCCCAGGGATAACCACGTTATAGCCTAGACTTGCATCCATTTCGATTTTTGCTTTCCGCAAAGCAAGGCGATGACTATCTGTTGCAATACAGATCAGCTCTCCATTCTCCACCTTCCAGTTTACACCTGTCAAGATCGGTCGCGTTTCTGAAGTAGAAACCGCAAAAACCGTTTGACGAATCATCGTTTTTAGTAAATCCGTTGGAAGTTTGAACACATTCTCTTCTTTAATTTGTGGAAGTCTTGGATACTCTTCTGCATCTAAGCCGTTTAAGCTAAACTCCGCTTTTCCTGAACGGATGATTGTAACAAATTGATTTTGAACTTCTATTTCGACGTTGTCTTCTGGAAGTTTTTTAACGATTTCGGCAAAAAAACGAGCCGGTAATACAATACTGCCTGGTTGCAGGACTTCTGCAATAATGGTTCCTTCTTCTTCAGCTGGAATAGATGATTCAATCGATATATCTGAATCGCTTCCAGTCAGTATGACTTCTTGAACAGTTGCTACCATTTTAATACCAGAAAGAATCGGGATCGTTGTGCGTGAAGAAACAGCTTTCATGACATCTTGAACGCTACGAACTAAGTGATCTTTTTGAATGGTAAGTCGCACGAATCGCACCCTCCTAAACTAGAATAAAAGTAAATTTATTTTATATAAAAAATAAGTAATAGTAGTAATAGTAGCTGTTAACATGTGGATAAGCCGAAAAATCGCAAAGGAAACACAGTCATCCACATGTGGATAGACTGTGCACAACTTTTTATATTATTCACACTATCTATCAATGTTTCAATTTTTCTTGAATTTCTTTTATTTGTTTCTGCAGCTGCACATCCGTTTGCAGCAAAGTTGAAATCTTCTCATGAGCATGGATCACAGTTGTATGGTCGCGTCCTCCAAATTCTTCACCGATTTTTGGCAAAGAACAGTCCGTCAGCTCCCGAGATAGGTACATAGCGATTTGCCTCGGAAAAGCAACCGATTTTGTTCGTTTTTTCGCCTTGAAATCTTCCAGCTTGAGATTGAAATGCTGCCCGACTACGCGTTGAATATCTTGAATGGTGATGACCTTCGGTTTGGAGCTTGGGATGATATCCTTTAGTGCTTCTGCAGCAAGATCCGCGTTAATTTCTTTATTAATAAGCGATGAATATGCCACAACTCGGATGAGAGCTCCCTCAAGTTCACGAATGTTGGAATCAATTTGATTAGCGATGTAAAGCATAACCTCATTCGGAATATCGAAGCCTTCTGCCTTTGCTTTTTTGCGAAGAATAGCAATTCTCGTTTCTAAATCTGGAGGAGTTATATCGGTTATAAGTCCCCATTCAAATCGTGAACGCAGGCGGTCTTCAAGAGTTGGGATTTCCTTTGGCGGCCGATCGCTAGAAATGACGATTTGTTTACTTTCTTCATGAAGCGTGTTGAATGTATGGAAAAATTCTTCTTGTGTTTGTTCTTTTCCAGCTAAAAACTGAATATCATCAATTAATAGGACATCAACATTTCGATATTTGTTGCGAAAGTCATCGGCTTTATTGTCACGAATTGCATTAATAAATTCATTAGTAAATTTTTCAGAAGATAAATAAACGACTTTGGCTGATGGATTATGTTCAATCACATAATGGCCGATCGCATGCATGAGATGGGTTTTTCCCAAGCCGACTCCTCCATATATGAAAAGAGGGTTATATGCTTTTGCTGGCGCTTCTGCTACTGCTAAGGAAGCGGCATGGGCAAAACGATTTCCGGATCCGATGACGAACGTATCAAATGTATATTTTGGATTTAGCATGTTTTGCGGAAAATCTACCTGCTCATCATCCAATTTACGTTGCTTTTTCGTCACCTGTTTAAGATCGATATCTTCCTCGTTCGAGTTGTGAGGAATGATAAATTTAATAGTTAGCTCTTCTCCAGTGATATCATAAATGGTTTCGCCGATTAAATGAGCATAGCGGGAATCCAGCCAATCTCTTGCAAATTCATTTGGGGCTACAATGACGAGTGTATCACCTTTTAGGGAGTGAGCTTTCGTTGATTTCAGCCAGGTTTCAAAGCTGGGTTTACTGATTTTTTTTTCGATCTCCGCAAGCGCCTTATTCCATAAATCATCAATATTTTCCACCCGTTGGCCCTCCTTTTTACACAAAGGGTTGTTCAATCTTTGTACAACTTTTTTAGCGATGCATATAAATTTATAAAAATACGCTGTGGAAAAATAATATAATTAGGAAGGAAAACGACATTTCGACAGAATCCACTTAGTGTGGATAGCTTTTTCTACAACCGTGAACAAATTGTCCACACATTATCCACATTTTGTGGATAAAAAAATTATACACAAGAATAATCCAGAGTGAAAACAAGAATATGATATCAAATAAACTAGCGTGTTGCAATGATTTTTGATAAATATCCACAACGCCCATACACTGTGGAAAATTATTATCCACATGGTAAGAAGTTGTGAAAAAAATGTCGATAAATGTTGTGAATAAATGAAAAGCAAGAGAAAATATATCCACAGGATAAAAAGTGACTGAAAGATCCACCTGGAACGGTTGACATTTCACTAAATTGTTCAATATAATTAGAAAGACTGCCTGTAACAGTTATTCCTCAGGGAGGTGTCATATAATGAAACGCACATATCAACCAAATAAGCGCAAACGCAGTAAAGTTCACGGCTTTCGCGCACGCATGAGCACAAAGAACGGACGTAAAGTGCTTGCACGTCGCCGCCGTAAAGGAAGAAAAGTATTATCCGCGTAGGCCACTGAAACCTCAGTGGTCTTTTTTCTAAGCTGTCTGCCCAAACCTACGGAAGAATATGGAGTGTTGCGATTGGGGATGAAAAAAAAATACCGCATAAAAAAGAATGAGGAATTTCAACAAGTATTCCAAAAAGGCCATTCCATGGCCAATCGTCAATTTGTCATTTATGTATTGGATCGGCCAGAGCAGCCGTATTTTCGGATTGGTTTGTCCGTAAGTAAAAAAATTGGAAAAGCGGTCGTCAGGAATCGAGTAAAGCGTTATATTCGCCAGACTTTTCTAGAATTGCGAGATCAGGTTGCTACTGCAAAGGACTATGTGATTATTGCAAGACGGCCTGTTTCTGAAATGAATTATGCGGAAGTGAAAAAAAGCTTAATGCATGTGCTGAAAAAAGCTGGAGTATTAGAGAATCATTCTTTTTGATCAGAATGATGGTAAAATACATATACAGAAACCGGATTTTGGACATGTTAGGAGGGAAATGTAGTGAAAAGGCGAATTTGGTTAACGATCGCACTTGTTGCATTTATAGCTCTATTAGCGGGGTGTTCACAAGTAAATCAGCCGATCACATCGGAGAGTAAGGGATTTTGGAACGAGTATATTGTTTATCCGCTTTCGTGGTTGATTAAATATGTGGCGCACCTATTTGGTGGAAACTACGGTTTGTCGATCATCATTGTTACTATTTTGATCCGGCTTGTTATTTTGCCCCTGATGATTCAACAGACGAGAAATGCGAAAGCGATGCAGGCATTGCAGCCTGAGTTACAAAAGCTTAGAGAAAAGTATAGCTCTAAAGATATGGAAACGCAACAAAAATTACAGCAAGAGACGATGATGCTATTTCAGAAACATGGCGTGAATCCATTAGCCGGTTGTTTTCCGCTCATTATCCAAACCCCGATCTTAATTGGTTTTTACCATGCCATTATGCGAACAAGAGAAATTGCCGATCATAATTTCCTATGGTTCGATCTTGGAGCTAAAGATCCGTATTTTATTTTGCCTGTTGTAGCTGGGGTAGCGACATTTATTCAACAGAAAATAATGATGGCAGGGACTGAGCAGCAAAATCCGCAGATGGCGATGATGCTTTGGATTATGCCGATTATGATTATTGTTTTTGGTATTAACTTTCCAGCTGCTTTATCTCTTTATTGGGTAGTAGGAAATATCTTTTCTATTGTACAAACCTATGCTATTAAAGGTCCTGATTTAAAATCTAATCATTCAGGGGGACAGAAAAAGTGAAGGAAGTAACCGCGACCGCTTCGACTGTTGATGAGGCTATTCAGCTTGCATTAAATCAATTAGGCGTTTCAAGAGATCGCGTGGAAATTGACGTATTAGAGCAAGGGAAAAAAGGGTTTCTTGGTATTTTAGGCAATAAACCAGCGGTTGTAAAGGTAAAAGTACATCCTGATCCAATTGAAGAGGCAGAAATTTTTTTGAAAAATGTGATTGAAAAGATGGGGATTCTAGCGAGTGTGACGAAAAGTGAAGCAGGACATGACAAAGAAATTCAGTTTACCATTAGCGGTGAAAAGATCGGTTTGTTAATTGGCAAACATGGACAAACATTGAATTCTCTCCAGCTATTGACACAGCTGGTGGCGAACCGCTATGCCAATGGCTATGTTCATATCACAGTTGATGCTGAAAACTATCGGGCGCGGCGTCGCGATGTGTTGATGCAGTTGGCTGAAAAATTGGCGGAAAAAGCGGTGAAAACAAAAAAAGAAGTGAAATTAGAACCGCTGCCGGCATATGAGCGAAAAGTCATTCATTCTGCTTTAGCTAATAATCGGAAAGTTAAAACTTTTTCCGTTGGAACAGAACCTCATCGGTATATTGTTATAGCTCCCGTGCATGAGCAAATAAGCAAGGAATAAGATGTTTAAACATTCATAAAACGCGGGGGAAGGGGCTATCTCATCATTTGAGAAAGCCTCTTTTTTCTGTTGCTTTTGCAAAAAATAAGATCCATGCGCATAGAGACTGTCCTTGCGCTTAGTTCCATGAAAAAGAGATTATCGACGGTTGAAGCATGTGATATGCGCCCGCTTTTTGAACAATGAGCGATTTCTTGGCAATCTGCTTGTCCGCTCTCCCTGATTAAATCATGAGTTTTGTTTTTGGAATAAAGGGATCAATCATCCATGGGCAAGAGATAAAACGTTCATTTTGTTATTATTGTTATTCACATGTGGATAAGTTAAAATTGATAATGATTACTTTGATTACTTCCTGAATTGTGGATTATTTAATGATTGCAAGCGATTCTCTTGTTTACAATATAGATCATAGACAAGGATAGAAGAGAGGTGAAAATATATGGAGTTTGATACAATTGCTGCGATTTCTACTCCGATGGGGGAAGGCGCCATCGCCATTGTTCGTTTGAGCGGAAGCGAAGCCATTGCTATTGCGGATCGCCTTTTCAAAGGAAAAGGGAAAAAACGCCTGAATGATGTGCCTTCACATACCCTCCATTATGGGCATATTATTGACCCGGCTGATGGTCGTACGGTGGAGGAAGTAATGGTTGCTGTTATGCGGGCGCCTAAGACGTTTACAAGAGAAGACGTCGTCGAAATTAACTGTCACGGGGGGCTCGTTTCCGTTCACCGTATCTTGCAGCTTGTTTTGACAAATGGGGCTCGTTTGGCTGAGCCGGGCGAATTTACAAAGCGGGCATTTTTAAATGGTCGTATTGATTTATCTCAGGCTGAAGCGGTGATTGACTTAATTCGTGCAAAAACCGATCGAGCGATGAATGTGGCTCTTAATCAAATGGAAGGGCGATTATCAAAAATGATTCGCCAGCTGCGGCAAACGATTTTAGAAACGCTTGCTCATGTGGAAGTGAACATTGATTATCCTGAATATGATGACGTAGAGGAAATGACGCATCGACTGCTTCTCGAGAAATCGCAGTATGTTCGTTCAGAAATCGAACGGCTTTTGCAAACGGCGCACCAAGGAAAAATATTGCGAGAAGGGCTGGCAACCGTCATTATCGGTCGCCCGAATGTTGGAAAATCATCTTTGTTAAATAGTCTTGTTCATGAAAATAAGGCAATTGTCACAGATATTCCGGGAACGACAAGAGATGTTATTGAAGAATATGTCAATGTCCGTGGTGTTCCGTTAAAACTGATTGATACAGCGGGAATTCGCGAAACAGAGGATGTCGTCGAGCGAATCGGTGTTGAACGTTCAAAGCAAATGGTGAAAGAGGCGGATTTGGTTTTATTTGTTTTAAATTACAATGAGCCGCTGACTGAGGAAGATGAGCAGCTTTTTGAAAGTGTAAAAGAGAAGGATGTTATCATCATTGTGAATAAAACGGATTTGCCGCAAAGAATCGATATGGAACGTGTAAAACAGCTTGCAAATGAACATCCGATGATCGCCACTTCTTTATTAGAGGAAAAAGGCATTGACCAATTGGAAGAGGCTATTTCTACGTTATTTTTTGCCGGAGCGGTGGAAGCTGCGGATTTGACATATGTGTCAAACTCAAGGCATATCGCTTTGCTCCATCAAGCGAAAAAAGCGATTGAGGAAGCCATTGCGGGAATAGAGGCAGGAGTCCCAATTGATATTGTACAAATTGATTTGACAAGAGCATGGGAATTGTTAGGAGAAATTGTGGGGGATACGGTACACGAAAGTTTGATTGACCAGCTGTTCTCTCAATTTTGTTTAGGAAAATGAAAAGGAGGTTGTTTCAAATGGAGTATCATGGCGGATCATATGATGTCATTATTGTCGGTGCTGGCCATGCCGGATGTGAAGCAGGACTGGCTGCAGCGCGAATGGGTGCCAAGACGTTAATGATTACGTTAAACCTGGATATGGTCGCTTTTATGCCATGTAATCCGTCTATCGGCGGCCCTGCCAAAGGAATTGTTGTTCGAGAAATTGATGCACTAGGCGGGGAAATGGGGAAAAACATCGATAAAACATACATTCAAATGAGAATGTTAAATACGGGAAAAGGTCCGGCTGTTCGCGCGTTACGAGCGCAGGCAGATAAATTTTTGTATCAGCATGAAATGAAGAAAACGCTTGAGCGTGAACCGAATTTGACGCTTCTTCAAGGAAAAGTAGAGCGGCTAATTGTTGAAGAAGGCGTGTGCAAAGGGGTCATGACTCATACGGGCGCTCAATATTGCGCCAAGACGGTTGTCATTACGACGGGAACATTTTTGCGTGGAGAGATTATTATTGGCGATATTAAGTATTCAAGCGGTCCAAATAACCAACAGCCGTCCATTAAGCTGTCAGAGCATTTAGAGGAGCTCGGTTTTCAGCTCGTACGATTCAAAACGGGAACTCCTCCGCGAGTCAATAGCCGTTCGATCGATTATAGCAAAACAGAAATCCAGCCGGGAGATGATACTCCACAGGCATTTTCATATGAAACAACGGAATACATTACAGATCAGTTGCCGTGCTGGCTGACTTATACGACGGAAGAGACGCATCGCATAATTGATGAAAACTTGCATTTATCGCCGATGTACTCGGGAATGATTAAAGGAACGGGCCCGCGTTATTGTCCATCAATTGAAGATAAAATTGTCCGTTTCCACGATAAACCGCGTCATCAAATTTTCTTGGAACCAGAGGGCCGGAATACGGAAGAAGTATATGTACAGGGGCTTTCCACCAGCTTGCCAGAGCATATTCAACGAAAAATATTGTCAACGATTCCGGGACTTGAGCAAGCGCAGCTGATGAGAGCGGGCTATGCGATTGAGTACGATGCCATTGTTCCAACCCAACTATGGCCAACGCTAGAAACAAAAGTAGTGAAAAACTTATATACAGCTGGACAAATCAACGGTACCTCCGGCTATGAAGAAGCGGCGGGGCAGGGCATTATTGCTGGAATTAATGCGGCCCGCAAAGCGCTTGGAAAAGAAGAGCTCATTTTAAGCCGCTCTGATGCTTACATTGGCGTACTGATTGACGATCTCGTAACAAAGGGAACCAATGAGCCATACCGCTTGTTGACATCCCGGGCAGAATATCGCTTGTTGCTCCGCCATGATAATGCCGATTTGCGTCTTACGGAAATCGGGTATAAAATGGGATTGATTTCCGAAGAGCGTTACCAGAAGTTTTTAGCGAAGAAAGCAGCGATTGAAAAAGAGAAAAAACGTCTTCAAGCATGGATCATTAAACCAACAGACCAAGTTCAAGAGGTCATTCGTCAGGCGGGAGGCAGCGAATTAAAAGATGGCATTCGAGCTTCTGATTTGTTGAAGCGTCCAGAAATGACCTATGAGCATATTCAGCTGCTTGCTCCAGCTGAAGAACAGCTTCCGTCCGATGTGGTGGAGCAAGTAGAAATCCAAATCAAGTATGAAGGATATATCGAAAAGTCACTTCAGCAAGTAGAACGTTTAAAGAAAATGGAAAACAAAAAAATTCCTGAAGATATTGATTATGATGCAATTACAGGCCTTGCGACCGAAGCTCGCCAAAAATTAAAACAAGTCCGGCCTCTTTCTATTGCGCAAGCTTCGCGCATTTCAGGGGTAAATCCTGCAGATATTTCGATATTATTAGTGTATTTAGAACAAGGAAGAATTGCTCGCGTGTCGAATGAATAACATAGTGAAGGGATTGGCATATGGATACAAAACAGTTTCAGAGCCTATTGGAGGAGAAAGGGATTTCTCTTTCTCCCCGACAATTGGAACAATTTCAAATCTATTATGAGCTGTTGATTGAATGGAACGAAAAAATGAATTTAACAGCGATTACGGATCAATCGGGGGTTTATTTAAAGCATTTTTTTGACTCCATTTCTCCTGCGTTTTATTACGATTTTTCAAAGCCAATGTCGCTTTGTGATGTCGGGGCTGGAGCCGGATTTCCGAGCATTCCGTTGAAAATTTGCTTTCCGCATCTGAAATTGTCGATCGTCGATTCGCTGCAAAAGCGCATTACTTTTCTTCACGCTCTTGCCTCAGCGCTCGAATTGGAAGATGTCGCTTTTTATCATGACCGTGCTGAAACATTCGCTAGACGAGAAGGGATCCGAGAGGCATTTGACGTTGTCATGGCTCGGGCGGTTGCTCGAATGTCTGTGCTCAGTGAGCTATGCCTTCCATTGGTGAAAGTAAATGGGACATTTATTGCCATGAAAGCAGCGGCCGCTCAAGAAGAATTGGAACAAGGAAAAACAGCGATTAAAGTTCTTGGTGGAGAAGTTGCAGCCACTCATTCATTTACGTTGCCGATCGAAGAGAGCGAGCGTACCATTATTTTTATTCATAAGAAACGGAAAACAACCAAGCAGTATCCTCGGAAACCAGGGATTCCAAATAAACTTCCAATTGAATGAGAACGCCGACTGGGAACATTGTTAAAACAGGGGAGAGTTTTTAAAGGTGGTGTAGAGGGGAATGAAGCATCCTTTTTCGCGCTTCTTTAGTTTTGGAGAAAAGGAACAAGAAGAAATGATTGAAAAACATGAGAATGAAGAAGTAAGAAAAATTCCAGTATCGCAAATTGTTCCGAACCGTTTTCAACCACGAACCATTTTTGATGATGAGAAAATTGCCGAGCTCGCTTTAACGATTCGAACACATGGAATCATTCAGCCGATTGTTGTTCGTGAATGTGAAAATGGCAAATATGAAATCATTGCAGGAGAAAGGCGCTGGCGTGCCGTTCAAACGCTGGGATGGACAGAAATTCCGGCCATTATCAAAAATTTAAATGATAAAGAAACCGCTTCAGTTGCTTTAATTGAAAATTTGCAGCGCGAAGAATTAACGCCGATTGAGGAGGCGCTGGCGTATGCCAAGCTATTGGAATTGCACCATTTGACGCAGGAAGCGCTGGCGCAGCGGTTAGGGAAAGGTCAGTCCACTATTGCCAATAAGCTTCGTTTACTAAAATTGCCTCAAGAGGTTCAAGAGGCGCTATTGCAACGAACGATTACAGAGCGGCATGCGCGAGCGCTCATTGTTTTAAAGGATCGGGACAAGCAATTACAGCTTTTAAAAGAGATTATTGAAAAACAATTGAATGTCAAACAGACAGAAGATCGCGTATTAAAGATATTAGAAGCCAATCGTCCAAAGCCCAAGCCGAAACGAAAAGCTTTCAGCAAGGATATGCGAATCGCTGTCAATACCATTCGCCAGTCATTAGCGATGGTGGCTGATAACGGTCTTTCGATCGATTCTGAAGAAGAAGATTTTGAGGATTATTATCAAATTACAATTCGTATCCCGAAAAAATAAATGATTCAATGCGACCTCATCATATCGCGTGTGATGAGGTTTTTATTTCATGCGATGCATAGAAAATACATCCATTTTTTTTGTTTCATGATAAAATAGGACATATGAGTACGATTGTTAGAGGTAGGTGTCACCGTGGGCAAGATCATTGCAATTGCAAATCAAAAAGGCGGAGTAGGGAAAACGACAACGGCTGTGAATTTAGCAGCTTGCTTGGCACATATAGGAAAAAGGGTCTTGCTTGTCGATATTGATCCACAAGGGAATGCTACAAGCGGCATCGGAATTGAAAAAGGCGATGTAGATGAGTGCGTTTATAATGTCCTAGTAGAAAATATGAAAGCCAAAGATGTAGTAAGGCCGACAAATATTGAAAACTTATATATGATTCCAGCTACGATTCAATTAGCTGGGGCAGAAATTGAATTAGTTTCTGTGGTTTCACGCGAAATTCTTTTAAAAAAAGCTCTTGAGCCTTTAAAAAATGTATATGATTTTGTATTGATTGATTGTCCTCCATCCCTTGGGCTGCTTACATTGAATGCATTGACAGCCGCAGATGCCGTATTGATTCCTGTGCAATGTGAGTATTATGCGCTTGAAGGATTAAGCCAATTGTTGAATACGATTCGCCTCGTGCAGAAGCATTTGAATACGCAATTAAAATTGGAAGGCGTCGTGTTAACGATGCTCGATGCCCGAACGAATTTAGGGCTTCAAGTCATTCAAGAAGTGAAAAAATATTTTCGGGAAAAAGTATATGACACGATCATTCCGCGCAATGTTCGCTTGAGCGAGGCACCGAGCCATGGAAAGCCGATTATCCTTTATGACGTGCGTTCAAAAGGGGCAGAAGTGTATTTAGAATTGGCAAAGGAGGTGGTCGCGCGTGGCTAAAGGACTTGGAAAAGGGATTAATGCGCTATTTTCGAATTTGGAAGTAAGCGAGGAAGAAACGATTCAGGAGATTCAGATTAAAGAGCTGCGTCCCAATCCTTATCAACCTCGGCAAACATTTCATCCGGAATCGATTGAAGAGCTGAAGCAATCGATTATCCAGCATGGAATTTTGCAGCCGCTCATTGTGCGAAAAAGCATTAAAGGCTATGAAATTGTAGTGGGAGAACGGCGATATCGCGCTGCTAAAGAAGCGCATTTAAAAACGGTTCCTGTTGTGGTGCGCAATTTGACAGAGCAACAGATGATGGAATTTGCGCTCCTTGAGAATCTTCAGAGAGAAGATTTGACTCCTATTGAAGAAGCCAAGGCCTATCAAACTCTTATGGAACATCTTCAATTAACACAAGAGGAGCTGGCTCAACGCATCGGAAAAAGCCGTCCGCATGTTGCGAACCATTTGCGACTCTTATCGCTGCCAAAAGAAATTCAGCAGTTGATTACCGATGGAACGTTATCGATGGGGCATGGCCGCGCTTTGTTGGGATTAAAAAGAAAAGAAAAAATGAAAGCGATTATTGAGAAGGTGATAGCGGAGCAATTAAATGTTCGCCAGCTTGAAAAGCTTATTCAGGAGACTAACGAGCGTGTTTCACGTGAAACAGTCAAACCAAAAAAAGAAAAGAGCGTTTTTGTTAAACAAAGTGAGTCATTATTAAGAGAAAAGTTTGGCACAAATGTGACGATTAAGCAAAATCGTAAAAAGGGCAAAATTGAAATCGAATTTTTCTCCAATGAAGATTTAGAACGAATTTTGCATTTATTAAATGTACAACTGGATGAATAGCCGAGCCATCAGCCTTTGATGGTTTATTTTTTTCTTTCTTCGCAGTTGGTGCCAATAACATAGTGTATCTTTTATGAGACTGTCTTTGAAGAAGAGCTACACATACTATGAACAGAAAGATCAGTTTTTCTTTTTTGGCTATTTTACTTTATTTTTATTTACGAACAAAGACATTGGAAAGCATGGATGCATATTGAGCATCATCCGCTTTATCTAGGGAGGCAAATTGTTTTGGTGTTATTAGGAACAATTGTGAATGGGATTTGCATTATCATCGGATCTTTATTAGGTAAAATATTCCACAAAATTCCTGAGCAAATGAAAGGGACCGTTATGAGCGGAATTGGTCTTGCTGTCACCTTGCTTGGAATACAAATGGGGCTAAAAAGTGAGCATTTTTTAATTGTCATTTGCAGTCTTGTTTTTGGCGGTATGATAGGGGAACTGTGGAATCTGGATCATCAATTAAACAAGCTTGGACAATGGCTGGAAAGAAAAGTAGGAGGACACAGCCAAGGAAATATAGCCAAAGGATTTGTAGCAGCTACATTGCTGTTTGTGGTTGGAGCCATGGCGATTATTGGAGCTATGGACAGCGGTTTACGAGGAGATCATCGGGTTTTATATACTAAATCGATGATTGACGGATTTACAAGCATCATTCTTACAACAACAATGGGAATCGGAGTTATTTTTTCTGCTGTTCCTGTTATGCTATATGAAGGAATCATCGCTTTATTAGCAACACAAATCCAAACATGGGTTCCGAAAGAATTAATGAATTCATTTATTGCCGAATCAACTGCAGTAGGCGGTATTTTAATTATGGCTATCGGCTTGAATTTGTTAGGAATCACAGCGATCCGTGTCGCTAATTTGTTGCCAAGCATCCTTATGACCGCTGTGATTGTAACCGCTCTTCATTTCTGGTAAAGTAAAAATCCCTTCTTGTATTATAGAATCAAGAGGGGATTTTTGCTTTAGAAAGGCTTCATTTGTTCTTGATTTAGGGCGGTAGCGGCTAAATACTCTTGACGCTTCAGATAGCGGTCTGCTTCATAAATGCCGTTTGCAATCGTTTTAGCCATATTCATTACTAAATGAAGACGGGTATTTTGCAAAACAAAAAATTCCATAAATCCACTGACATTGACGACTCCTGTAATATGAAGATCTCCAACCGGAGGAAGTTGCTTGTTTACACCGGCACCTGGCCGGACGGGCCCTTCAGCAACTGTAATGGCGCCAACGCTTTTTAATCTTCCAAGACAAGCATCAATGGCGATCATAAAAACATTGTCATGAAGAACGCGAATTCCATTAATTTTTTCCTCTAAATTTACTGCATGAATCGGTTCTTCCAATGTTCCATATACTTGAAAATAAGACAAATTCTTTTCTTTGAGCATGGTCCCGACAAGAGGACCGAGCGAGTCTCCGGTTGATCGGTCTGTTCCAATACAAACAATGGCTAATGGTTGCGTGATCGGCGAAGAAAGCAGGGAAATAAGGCGCATCGCAATCCAAGTAGAGGCTCCTTGTTCATCATGGAAAACTCGTTCTTTTTCATTTTTGGAATGAAAAAAAAGCGAAGAGATACTCATGAATATTCACTCCTGATATCAATTAAGTACTAAACAGTATACGGAAAAAACAAGAATTATATACATTGGGATTCTAGTTTTCTTATATGGCAACGGATGCTGTGAAACGAGGAAGTTATAAGAGAGCTTAATCGGAAGCTGCAACGCTACAAAATCATTTGAAATATTGGTACAATGATTGGTATGTATAATAGTGATTAAGAGGTAATTTAACGTATGTAGAGAGAAGATGAAAGGTGAAAGAGAATGAAAAAAGCTTATGAAAATGTTTGGGAATTTTTTTCTAATGAAGATTTTTGGGCCAAGATTGGCATTGGAAGTGTAAAAATCATTGCGATTATTTTGGTTGCAATGGTGATCTCCAAGGTTTTAAAAATTGCCGTTCATAATATTTTTAAAATGCGCCAAAAAGCGCCGATTCGTTTTTCAGAAAGACGAGAAGCGACATTATTAAAACTGCTGGATAACACGATTACGTATGTTATTTACTTTATAGCATTTGTGATGATTTTAGATACATTTGACGTGAAAGTAAGAACGCTGCTTGCCGGTGCAGGGATTGTTGGGTTGGCGGTTGGTTTTGGTGCCCAAAGCTTGGTGAAAGATGTCATTACAGGGTTTTTCATCATTTTTGAGGATCAGTTCTCGGTGGGCGATTATGTTCGAATCGGCAATTTTGAAGGATATGTAGAAGCCATTGGATTAAGGGTAACCAAAATAAAAAGCTGGACAGGCGAAGTTCATATTTTGCCTAATGGAACCATTACACAAGTAACGAATTTTTCATTGCATAATAGTGTCGCAGTTGTTGATGTGAGTGTTTCTCACGATGGAGATCTTGAACGAGCAGAGGAAGTCATTCGTCACCTGTTGAGCGAACTTCCAGAGAAATATGAGGATATGGTGGCTGCACCTGAGCTTTTAGGTATTCAAAATTTGACAAGCTCAGAGGTTGTCCTTCGAGTGACCTGTGAAACAAAACCGATGCGCCATTTTTTTGTTGCTCGGGCATTGCGCAAGGAGATTAAACTGCGCTTGGATGAAAATGGAATTGAAATTCCATTTCCAAAGCTTGTTCTGTATAATCGCGAAGGCGAAGAAGGTTTGCCTCAACCACGAGCAAAAGCTGATGCGTAAAGGAGGAGGAATCGATGGACAAAGAGTTTGGTCTGCATGACATTGTAGAAATGAAAAAAGCGCATCCGTGTGGAACGAATCGCTGGAAGGTGATTCGCATGGGAGCAGATATCCGCATCAAATGTGAAGGTTGTGCCCATAGTGTGTTGCTTCCGAGGAAGGAATTTGTTCGTAAACTGAAAAAGGTGCTGGAAAAGCATGAGGAGTAATTCCTCATGCTCTTTATTAAAGAGGGGGAATGGAGGAAATGCCAGACGTTCATATCTCATCGTGTCCTTTAAATTGCTGGGACACATGTGGATTAGAGGTGACGGTTCATGATGGCAAAGTAATCAAAGTGGATGGAGATGACCGCCACCCAATTACTCGAGGGAAAATTTGTGGACGAGGACGTATGCTGGAGGCGCGGACCAATTCCCAGGAGCGATTGCTTTACCCTTTGAAAAAAGTGAATGGAACATTTATGCGGATTTCTTGGGAACAAGCGTTGGATGAAATTGCAGAAAAAATGCGGGAGATTAAGGAAAAGTATGAGACTACAGCTGTTCTTCATAGCCATGATTACGCGAATAACGGACTACTAAAAAATTTGGATCGCCGGTTTTTTAATTGCTACGGAGGAGTTACGGAATTAATAGGAAGCATTTGTTGGGGAGCTGGGATTGAGGCGCAAAAGTGGGATTTCGGCAATGCTTACAGCCATGCTCCTGAGGATATTTACAATAGCAACAATGTAGTGATATGGGGCAGAAATGTTGCCCGCACGAATATGCACTTATTCGGACATCTTCAATCTGTTAAAAAGCAAGGAACGAAGCTCGTTGTCATTGATCCGATTTTCAATCAAACAGCGCAAATCGCGGATCTGTATGTGTCTGTAGCGCCAGGAATGGATGGCTTTTTAGCGATGGGAATTATGAAGGAGCTGCTGCGCCTTGGCCTTGAAGATCGGCATTTTATTGAAACCTATACAGTCGGATTCGAAGATCTCCAGAATTTATTGAACCAGATCACAATGGAGGAGATTGAACAGTTAACCGGGGTTGCGCACGAGATCATGAAAGAGTTAGCCCTTATATACGGAAAACGTCCAACGATGACGTATTTGGGACTTGGAATGCAGCGTTATGCTAATGGCGGAAATACGATTCGATTGATTGATGCTGTAGGAGCTTTAAGCGGAAATATTGGCATCAGTGGCGGTGGCGTCAATTTTGGCAATTTGCAGGTTGGTCAAAGCTTCAATATAGAAGCCTTGACTTTGCCGGAGCGGAAAACGGCATCTCGTACATTTACAATGATGAAGCAAGCCGAAGGAATTTTGCAAGCCACTGATCCGAATATAAAAATGGTCATTGTGACATGTGGAAATCCATTGACTCAAGTACCCAATACCAATCTAGTGAAACAAGCCTTTCAATCAGTGGAAACGGTGGTTGTTTTTGAACAGTTTATGACGGATACAGCGGAGATCGCCGATTATGTACTGCCGACCACAACGGTATTTGAGGAGGAGGATCTTTATTATTCCTCGATGTATCATGCTTATGTCAATTATGGTCCTGCTCTTGTTCAAGCTCCAGGAGAAGCGAAACCAGATCTTTGGATTTGGACAAGCTTAGCCGAACGGTTAGGATTTGCAGACGATTTTGCCTTTTCAAGAGAAGAATTTTTAAAGATGGGGCTTGATGGGCTTGAAAAATACGGGATCACGTTAGAAAAGCTAAAGCAGGAAAAGCATTTGCTGTTACCTGTTCACCCGGTCCCATGGAATGATTATCGCTTTCAGACACCGAGCGGTAAATATGAATTCACATCTTCCTTCGCAGAACAAAAAGGGATGGATGGAAAATTAAAAATCATGTACCCAGCTGAATCGAAAGCGGGAAATAAACGATTAGCGGAAAAATATCCATATCGTTTGCTGACGATCCATCCGCTGCGTTCCAATCATTCGCAGCATTATCATTTGATTAAAGCCATGCAATCAATCAAAATTGAGATTTCCCAAGATATTGCAGTGGAAAAAGAGCTGTCGGATGGAGATATGGCAAGGCTGTTTAATGAGCGGGGCGAGCTTATCGGCAAGGTGAAAGTTCTCGCGAAAGCTCATCCAAAAACGATCAATGTCGATGAAGGACAATGGGGAAAATTTGGTGGAAGTGTGAATGTACTTACGCCTGATGGCGAATCTGATAACGGTTTGGGAAGCATGTTATATGATTGCTTAGTAAACATTGAAAAAATTAATCGATGAACGCGCTTGTCATTTTATTTTTTACTCTCTATAATGAGGAAAGATGTTGACGGTTAGAGGAGTGGAAGCAATGGGATTAACAGCAGGAATCGTTGGTTTGCCGAATGTGGGAAAATCAACACTATTCAATGCGATTACAAAAGCTGGAGCAGAGTCTGCGAACTATCCATTTTGTACAATTGAGCCGAATGTTGGAGTGGTTGAAGTACCTGATGAACGTTTAAAAAAATTAACGGAGCTTGTCAACCCGAAAAAAACGGTGCCAACCGTGTTTGAATTTACTGATATTGCCGGCATTGTCAAAGGCGCAAGCAAAGGAGAGGGGCTTGGAAATAAATTTTTGTCGCATATCCGTCAAGTCGACGCCATTTGCCAAGTCGTTCGCTGTTTTGCTGATGAAAATATTACCCATGTAGCAGGGGAAGTCAATCCGCTTTCCGATATTGAAACCATTAACCTAGAACTCATTTTGGCTGATCTTGAAACCGTTGATAAGCGGATAGATCGCGTAGGAAAATTGGCGAAGCAAAAAGATAAAGAAGCGGTATTCGAGTATGAGATTCTTATGCGTTTAAAAGAAACATTTGAAGCGGGAAAGGCCGCGCGGACGTTGTCTTTTACGGAAGAAGAAATGAAGGTGGTAAAACAGCTCCACCTATTAACCATCAAACCAATGCTGTATGTAGCGAACGTAGGGGAAGAGGACATTGCCGATCCATCTGCCAATCCGTATGTTCAGCAAGTTCGTGAATTTGCGCAAAGCGATCATGCTGAAGTGATTGTTGTTTGTGCAAAAGTAGAGGAGGAAATTGCCCAACTAGACGAGGAAGAAAAACAAATGTTTTTGCAAGAACTAGGAATCGAACAATCAGGACTCGATCAGTTAATTCGGGCTGCATATAACTTGTTAGGACTAGCCACTTATTTTACAGCCGGGGAACAAGAGGTTCGTGCATGGACGTTCCGTAAAGGAATGAAGGCTCCGCAGTGCGCCGGAATTATTCATTCGGACTTTGAAAGAGGATTTATTCGTGCTGAAACGGTTTCTTACGACGATTTGCTTGCTTGCGGTTCCATGGCAGCAGCGCGTGAAGCAGGGAAAGTTCGTTTAGAAGGAAAAGATTACGAGGTTCAAGATGGCGATATTATGCATTTCCGTTTCAATGTATAGTATTGCATTGATCTTTTAGCCATGATATAATCAGAAAATGTGAGTAATGCATATTGCTCCTTGCTCTTTTCATAGAGCCGTTTAGACCAAAAGGAGGTGACTGGAATGAGAAAATATGAAATTATGTATATTATCCGCCCGAACGTGGATGATGAAGGAAAAAAAGCAGTAGTTGAACGCTTCAACGGCATCCTAGCAGAAAACGGTGCGGAAATCACGAACGTAAAAGAATGGGGTAAACGTCGTTTAGCTTATGAAATCAATGACTTCCGCGACGGTTACTACATGATCGTAAACGTGATGTCTGAGCCAAAAGCGGTGCAAGAATTCGACCGTTTAGCGAAAATCAGCGAAGACATTATTCGTCATATCGTTGTTAAAGAGGAAGAATAATTCCGTGATTTTTAAGGAGTGGTTCTGATGATTAACCGCGTAATTCTTGTAGGGAGACTTACAAGAGACCCAGAATTGCGCTATACTCCAAGTGGAGTAGCTGTTGCCACGTTTACATTAGCTGTTAATCGCCCGTTTACAAACCAGCAAGGCGAACGTGAAGCAGATTTTATAAATTGCGTCGTCTGGCGTCGTCCAGCAGAGAATGTGGCGAACTTCTTAAAAAAGGGAAGCTTGGCTGGCGTGGATGGCCGTTTGCAAACAAGAAGTTACGAAGGGCAAGATGGAAAGCGTGTGTACGTAACCGAAGTGGTTGCTGATAGTGTTCAATTTCTTGAGCCTAAAGGTAGTACGGAACAGCGTGGTGCAGCAACAGGCGGCTATTATGGAGAGCCTTATCCATTTGGACAAAATCAGAACCCGCGTCACACAACCGACCCAGGCTATAGTCGCATCGATGAGGATCCGTTTGCTCATGATGGACAGCCTATTGATATATCCGATGACGACTTACCGTTTTAATCATAGATCGCAAAGACGGCTTTGGATCGTACAAGCACCTGCTTGCGCGTGAAAAGCCGAAACGAGACATTTGAACGTAAACTTCATTTTGGATATCATAATTGAAAAAAGAAAGGAGGAAAATAAAATGGCAGGACGTAAAGGCGGACGCGCAAAACGTCGCAAAGTTTGTTATTTCACAGCAAATGGAATTACACACATCGATTACAAAGATGTGGATACGTTAAAGAAATTTATTTCTGAGCGCGGCAAAATTTTACCACGCCGTGTAACAGGTACAAGCGCGAAATATCAACGCAAATTAACGGTAGCAATTAAACGTGCTCGTCAAATGGCATTATTGCCATACGTAGCGGGTGAATAAAAGAAAAAGCAGTAAGGGGGGACGGCATCCTTACTGCTTTTTTTGATGATAGGAGGGATTCGGTTCGGATGAAAAATACATATGTACTGACAGAAGCGGCGATTCAGCTGGCGATTTTTATTGTACTATTTTTAATCTTTTTGTACGTTCCATTTTTATCGGTGGTTGCGCTTTTCTTTTTATCTCTCCCTTTTATCGTGTTTACAATGAGACATGGCTATGCTCCAGGATTCATGTTGCTAGCTGTGGCCCTTATTGTCTCTTCCCTAATCGGTTCATTATTATCGCTACCCGTTGTGCTGATGTTTGGAACAAGCGGAATTGTGATCGGCATTATGTTTGCAAAAAAGAAAAACCGCTATTTAATTTTAACAGTAGCGACTCTTGTGTTTTTGGTCAATATCGTGCTTGATTATATCATTTCAGTCAAATTTTTTAACTTAGACATTATTGCTCAAACGCTTTCAATGCTAAAAGAATCCTTTCATGCCTCTATGCAAATCATGAAAGGAATGGGACAAGAGCCCCCGAAAGAAATGCAAGATCGCTTCCAACAAATGTTGGAGTTTGTGCAATACATTATACCGTCCGTGTTTGTTTTATCAGCGCTTGCTGCTGCTTATTTAACGATCATGGCTTCGATTCCGATTTTAAAACGCTTAAATATGCCGATAGGAACGTGGCCTCCTTTTCGTCATATTATGCTACCAAAGCCGCTTTTATGGTATTACCTGATTATACTATTAGCGACATTTTTTCCATTAGAAAAAGGATCCTTTGTCTTTATTGCCGTTATTAATCTCTATTATGTATTACAGCTTTTGTTTTTGATTCAAGGTTTTTCTTTCCTCTATTATGTCGCTGAGCAAAAAAAAATGGCAAAAAGCATCGTTGTAGTCGGAACGTTGTTTTGCTTCTTTCTCCCTTTTTTGCTTTATGTTATTGTAATATTAGGTATAATTGATTTAGGATTCGAATTACGGAAACGCATTCGCTAGGCGATGGGATTATTTTTATGGTTTAGGAGCTGACATGAATGTCTCATTTTTATAAAAAGAAGGCATACCGCTATCCCCTTTATGCATTAATGATGATTGCGCTCGGACTAATAGGAGTGATCGCTTATTTCCAATGGATTTTGGGGTTAGCCAGTTTTTTGCTCCTCGCTTTTGTGCTTTATTATGTCGTAAAATCGCAGCGTACGCTCTATACGGAGCTTGAACAGCATATTTCTAATTTATCCCATAGGCTAAAAAAAGTAGGCGAAGAGGCCTTGATGGAAATGCCGATTGGGATCATGCTGATTAATGACGATTATGTAATTGAATGGACAAACGTATTTTTGACATCCTGCTTTGGGGAGCAGACGTTGGTAGGCCGCTCGTTATATGATGTTGCTGACCAATTAATTCCGCTGATTAAACAAGAAGTTGACACAGAAATGATTGATATTCATGATCGGAAATTTCAAGTCATTATTAGGCGGGAAGAAAAGCTGTTATATTTCTTTGATGTAACTGATCAAATTGAAATCGAAAAACAATATGAAGCAGAACGAGTGGTATTAGGCGTTATTTTTCTCGACAATTATGATGAGATTACTCAAGGAATGGACGATCAATCAAAAAGCCAGCTGAACAGCCAAGTCACTTCGATGCTGAATAAATGGGCGCATGATTATGGATTATTCCTTAAACGAACATCCTCTGATCGCTTTGTCGCTGTATTAAATGAACAAATTTTACAGCAGCTTGAAAAAGGCAAGTTTGCGATTTTGGATGAAGTTCGCGAACATACCATGAAGGATAATGTTCAATTAACATTGAGCATTGGCATTGGTACAGGCGTTTCTTCGCTACCGGAGTTAGGGGCGCTTGCCCAATCTGGTTTGGATTTAGCGCTTGGCCGCGGAGGCGATCAGGTGGCAATCAAACAAGCCAATGGGAAAGTAAAATTTTACGGCGGGAAAACAAATCCGATGGAGAAACGCACGAGAGTGCGGGCCCGTGTTATTTCCCACGCATTAAAAGAGCTAGTTGTTGACAGTGATAAAGTCATGATTATGGGACATAAATATCCAGACATGGATGCAGTAGGCGCTGCCATCGGTGTGTTAAAGCTTGTTCAGCTTAATCAAAGAGAAGGGTTTATCGTTTTGGATACGAATCGTATTGATGCAGGTGTTCAACGGCTGATTGAGGAAATTAAAAATTACCCGGAACTTTGGTCAAGATTCATTAAACCGGAACAAGCGCTTGAGCTTGTCAGCGATGATACCTTGTTAATTATTGTGGATACGCATCGTCCTTCACTAGTGATTGAAGAGAAACTAGTGTTTCGGACCGATAATATTGTGGTGATTGACCATCATCGCCGCGGTGAAGAATTTATTAATAATCCGCTGCTTGTGTATATGGAGCCTTATGCTTCATCAACCTCAGAACTCGTAACCGAGCTGCTTGAATATCAACCGCAGCGCATGCGGCTGACGATGCTAGAGGCAACATCGCTGCTAGCAGGAATTGTGGTTGACACGAAAAGCTTTACGCTGCGAACCGGCTCTCGTACGTTTGATGCTGCTTCATACTTGCGTGCTCAAGGAGCCGATACGGTATTAGTGCAAAAGCTGCTCAAGGAAAATATAGCCAACTATGTAAAAAGAGCTAAAATCATTGAAAATGCCTCTATTAACGCAAAAGGAATCGCTATTGCGAAAGGAAGCCCAAATGAAGCATATGACCAAGTTCTAATCGCTCAAGCGGCTGATACGCTTCTGACATTGAATGGGGTAGTGGCTTCCTTTGTGATTTCGAAGCGCACAGATAATCTGATCGGAATTAGCGCCCGTTCGCTCGGAGACATCAATGTTCAGGTCATTATGGAGAGCCTGGGAGGCGGCGGCCATTTAACGAATGCTGCCGTTCAGCTGGCTGATACAACGGTTGAAGAAGCAGAGCATCGTTTGCGTGCAGCCATTGACGAGTATTTAGAAGGAGGAAAAAAATCATGAAAGTTATTTTTCTAAAAGATGTAAAAGGAAAAGGCAAAAAAGGCGAAATTAAAAATGTGGCAGACGGTTATGCTCAAAACTTTCTTTTTAAGCAAGGGCTCGCCGTTGAAGCGACTCCTACTAATTTAAAGGCGCTAGAAGCACAAAAAAATAAAGAAAAACGTCAAGCAGAAGAGGAATTGGCAAAAGCGAAGCAGTTAAAAGAGCAATTGGAGCAACTGACCGTACAGCTATCAGCAAAAGCTGGTGAAGGCGGTCGCCTCTTCGGCTCCATTACAAGTAAACAAATTGCAGAAGCGCTGCAAAGCCAATTTCAATTGAAAGTGGATAAACGCAAAATTGAATTAGAGGATGCGATTCGTGCATTAGGCTATACAAATGTACCTGTTAAACTTCATCCGGAAGTAACGGCAACATTAAAAGTACATGTCAGCGAACAAAAATAACCTGATAAAAAATGTGATTTTATGGGGAATCCCCCATACAAATCACATTTTTCTTATGAGAATCGTTACCCAACAGCATCGAAAAGGTGGTGAAAGAGATGAATGATCTATTTGCAGAGCGCATTCCGCCACAAAATATTGAAGCAGAACAAGCCGTACTTGGTGCGATTTTTCTTGATTCTTCGGCGCTGACTCCCGCTTCTGAGCTTTTAATACCAGAAGATTTCTACCGTGCTGCTCATCAAAAAATTTTCCACGCGATGCTCAAAGTGGCTGATAAAGGAGAGCCTGTCGACTTAGTAACAGTAACTGCAGAGCTGGTAGATTCCAAAGCGTTGGAAGAAGTGGGGGGAGTATCATATTTAAGCGAATTAGCTGATGCGGTTCCCACTGCTGCCAACGTTGAATATTATGCGCGCATTGTGGAAGAAAAATCGATTTTGCGCCGTTTAATTCGTACAGCCACCTCTATTGCGCAAGATGGCTACACACGTGAAGATGAGGTTGATGTACTGCTGAACGAAGCGGAAAAAAAGATTATGGAGGTGGCGCAACGGAAGCATTCTGGTACGTTTCAAAATATAAAGGATGTGCTTGTTCAGGCGTACGACAATATTGAAATGCTTCATAACCGCAAAGGGGAGATTACTGGAATCCCGACCGGCTTCACCGAGCTTGACCGCATGACGGCTGGATTTCAGCGCAGCGACTTAATCATTGTTGCTGCTCGTCCCTCTGTTGGAAAAACCGCTTTTGCGTTAAACATTGCGCAAAATGTGGCGACACAAACGAACGAAAACGTCGCCATTTTTAGCTTAGAGATGAGCGCTCAACAGTTGGTTATGCGGATGCTGTGTGCCGAAGGAAATATCAATGCCCAAAATTTGCGGACAGGAAAGCTGACCTCTGAAGATTGGGGAAAATTAACGATGGCGATGGGAAGCTTATCGAATGCAGGAATTTATATTGATGATACCCCTAGCATTCGCGTCAGTGAAATTCGGGCGAAATGCCGCCGCTTGAAGCAAGAGAGTGGTCTTGGGATGGTATTGATTGATTATTTACAGCTCATTCAAGGAAGCGGAAGGAATAGAGAGAATCGCCAGCAAGAAGTATCTGAAATCTCCCGCGCGCTAAAAGCGCTGGCCCGTGAGCTAGAAGTACCCGTTATTGCTTTATCGCAGCTTTCCCGCAGCGTTGAACAGCGTCAAGATAAACGGCCGATGATGTCCGATATTCGTGAATCGGGAAGTATTGAACAGGACGCAGATATCGTCGCCTTTTTATATCGCGACGATTATTATGATAAAGAATCGGAGAATAAAAACATTATTGAAATTATTATTGCTAAACAACGGAATGGTCCTGTTGGCACGGTGCAGCTCGCCTTTATTAAAGAATATAATAAGTTTGTAAATTTAGAGAGACGTTTTGATGATACACAAATTCCTCCAGGAGCCTAAAAGCTGAACGGTTCTTTGGATAAGTATTTCCATTTTTACACGAATAAAAAAGTGAAATATCTATCCAATGTTCGTGTTTCGTTGACTTTAGTCAATAAAAGTGCTACACTTACTATGTTTACATTGAGTAAAGTGGAGGTGCTCGCCATGTCTTCGGTAGTTGTTGTTGGGACGCAGTGGGGAGATGAGGGAAAAGGAAAAATTACCGACTTTTTATCAGAAAATGCAGAAGTGATCGCAAGGTATCAAGGCGGAAATAATGCGGGACATACGATTGTTTTTCATGGAGAAAAGTATAAGCTGCATCTCATTCCATCAGGAATTTTTTATAAAGATAAAATATGTGTCATCGGAAATGGAATGGTGGTTGATCCGAAAGCTCTTATTGCTGAGCTGCAATATCTACATGATCGGGGCATTTCGACGGACAACTTGCGTATCAGCAACCGTGCTCATGTGATTTTGCCATATCATCTAAAACTTGATGAAGCGGAAGAGGAGCGCAAAGGAGCCAATAAAATCGGCACAACTAAAAAAGGAATCGGTCCGGCGTATATGGATAAAGCAGCCCGAATCGGCATTCGTATTGCTGATTTATTAGATCGTGACGTATTTGCGGAAAAACTTGCCCGCAATTTACAAGAGAAGAACGTTTTATTTGAAAAAGTGTACGGAATTGAAGGATTGAAACTTGAGGATATTTTTGAAGAGTATTATGGATACGGACAACAAATTGCGCAATATGTATGCGATACATCTGTCGTGCTAAATAACGCTTTGGATGAAGGACGACGTGTGCTATTTGAAGGCGCGCAAGGCGTCATGCTGGATATTGATCAAGGAACGTATCCGTTTGTGACTTCTTCTAATCCAGTGGCTGGCGGCGTTACAATTGGGTCAGGAGTAGGACCGACAAAAATTAAACATGTGGTAGGAGTAGCGAAAGCATATACAAGCCGTGTCGGCGATGGCCCGTTCCCAACGGAATTACATAATGAAATTGGCGATCGCATTCGCGAGGTTGGAAGAGAATATGGTACAACAACAGGGCGTCCACGCCGCGTGGGCTGGTTTGATAGCGTAGTAGTCCGCCATGCTCGCCGAGTCAGCGGAATTACGGATTTGTCATTAAATTCCATTGACGTATTAACAGGAATTGAAACGTTAAAAATTTGTGTGGCTTATCGCTATAAAGGAAATATCATAGAGGAATTTCCGGCAAGCTTGAAGGTGCTAGCGGAGTGCGAACCCGTCTATGAAGAGCTTCCAGGCTGGACGGAAGATATTACAGGCGTTAAAAGCTTAGACGAACTGCCAGCGAATGCTCGTCATTATGTAGAGCGCATTTCACAGCTGACAGGCATCCCGCTTTCTATTTTCTCTGTTGGTCCAGATCGTTCGCAAACGAACGTCGTTCGCAGCGTGTATGCCTAACGATTAGAAATAAAGCATAGATACGAGCGGTATCTATGCTTTTCTTTTGCCGAATTGGCAATGGGTAGTAAGTGAATTCCCGTAAATAACATGATACATTATTAATATGGAGCTTTTTTTGCGAATGAATCCATCGGATAAGGAAAGGATGTGAATGATGATGGAAAAACGAATTCTTGTGGTAGATGATGAAAAACCAATTGCTGATATTTTACAGTTTAATTTGCAAAGAGAGGGCTATGAAGTCATTTGTGCATATGATGGTATAGAAGCATTACAAAAAGTGGAAGAAATTGAGCCTGATCTCATTTTGCTTGATATTATGCTTCCGCAAAAGGATGGCATGGAGGTATGCCGAGAGGTGCGGAAAAAATATGATATGCCGATTATTATGTTAACAGCAAAGGATTCTGAGATTGATAAGGTACTTGGATTGGAGCTAGGAGCTGATGACTATGTCACGAAGCCGTTTAGTACAAGAGAGCTGTTGGCACGCGTTAAGGCGAATTTGCGCCGTCATCAGCCAAATGCTAATGTTCAAGATGATGAAGAGAACGATGATATAAGCGAAATTACAATCGGATCGCTTGTCATTCGGCCAGATGCTTATATTGTATTAAAGAGAGGAGAAACGATTGAACTAACACACCGTGAATTTGAATTGCTTCATTATCTAGCGAAGCATATTGGACAAGTCATGACGAGGGAGCATTTACTGCAAACGGTGTGGGGATATGATTATTATGGAGATGTCCGCACTGTGGATGTGACGGTTCGCCGTTTGCGAGAAAAAATTGAAGATAATCCTTCGCATCCGACATGGATCGTGACGAGACGCGGTGTAGGATATTACTTGCGCAACCCAGAACAGGAGTAAAGGAAGCATCATGAAAAAAGTAGGCCCATTTCGTTCGATTCATTTTAAGTTTGTGCTGATTTATGTCTTATTAATTCTCGTTGCGATGCAAATTATCGGTGTGTACTTTGTGAGAGAATTAGAAACACAGCTTGTTCAAAGCTTTAAAACTTCGCTGAATGAGCGAATCACATTGCTTGCTTATAACGTAGATCAAGCAATGAACAAAGATCGAGATGCTAAAAGTCCAACATTGGAAGAAGAAATTCGCTCCCTTCTTCATGATTTTGTCTCGCAGGATATTTCAGAAGTCAGTGTTATTGATGATAAAAGCAAGGTGCTGGCTACTTCCAATCCTTATATGCAAAACATTGTCGGAAAACGGACGACGGAAATTTTTGTCAAGCGGGCGCTTGTGACGGGCGAAATGGTTGACCGAGCATTCATTGACCAGAAAACGGGCCATCGGATGTATATTTCTGCCACTCCGATTAAGATGAATAATGAAATTAAAGGAGCCATCTATGTGATTGCATCTATGGAAAATGTATTTTCACAGATGCGGCAAATCAACAAGATCTTTGCTACCGGGACAGGAATTGCCCTAGCTATTACAGCGGTACTAGGGATTTTGCTAGCTCGTACGATCACCCGGCCCATTTCTGATATGCGCAGACAGGCATTAGCCATGGCAAAAGGCAATTTTTCAAGAAAAGTAAAAGTATATGGATATGATGAAATTGGCCAGCTCGCCATGACATTTAATAATTTAACGAAGAAGCTAGAGGAGGCGCAGGCCACAACAGAAGGAGAACGGCGCAAATTAGCTCTTGTGCTTACGCATATGACAGATGGCGTTATTGCGACGGATCGCCGTGGCAAGATTATTTTGATTAACGATGCGGCGCTCAATATTTTAAATGTTTCACGTGAAACAGTGCTTTCCAGCTCGATTGTTGATGTGCTTGGATTGGAGGATCAGTATACATTTGAAACATTAATTGAAGAAGGAGATTCGCTCATTTTGGACTTTAGTACGGAGGAGGAGCTTTATATTTTGCGCGCCTCCTTGTCTGTGATTCAAAAGGAAACAGGATTTGTCAACGGTTTGATCGTTGTACTGCACGATATTACAGAACAAGAAAAAATCGATCAAGAGCGAAGAGAATTTGTAGCTAACGTTTCACACGAGCTAAGAACGCCACTAACAACGATGAAAAGCTATTTGGAGGCGTTGGGAGAAGGATTATGGAGAGATGAACAGATTGCTCCACGTTTTATTGAAGTAACACAGACAGAAACGGAACGAATGATTCGATTAGTCAATGATCTGTTGCGGCTTTCGAAATTAGATAGTAAAGACTATAAGCTAAATAAATCTTGGGTTAATTTCTCGAGATATTTTCATAAGGTGATTGATCGTTTTGAATTGACGAAAAACGAAAATATAACGTTTATTCGCAAAATCCCTGACGAAGCGATCTTTGTTGAAATTGATGAAGATAAAATTACGCAAGTACTTGATAATATTATTTCAAATGCATTAAAGTATTCTCCTCAAGGCGGTAATATTACATTTCGTGTAAAAGAGCTGAATAATGAAATTTTAGTCAGCGTAACAGATGAGGGAGTTGGTATTCCTAAATCTGATCTCGCTAAAGTATTTGACCGTTTTTATCGCGTGGATAAGGCGCGCTCTCGCAAGCTAGGTGGAACAGGGCTTGGATTAGCGATTGCCAAAGAGGTCGTTGTTGCCCATGGCGGGAACATTTGGGCAAAAAGCCAAGAGCATAAAGGAACGACCATTTTCTTTACATTACCGTTGGAACGGATTCAAGAGGATGAATGGGATGAGGTATGAAACAGCGAAAACGATTGTGTTGACGGTTTTGGTGTTAACAAGCATTTTGTTTACATGGGGGCTATGGACCTATCACCCAAAATATGATGTGATCCAAAATGGTGAATACGTCCAAAACGTATCTGTCAGTAATGCGCAAGTAGATCCATCGATGATTGTACGTCCTTCGCAAATATTGATTCATAAAAATGCAGCTCATTACGGATTGATAGAAGAAACGGAAATAAATAAATTGTTTAAAAACATGAAAAAGTGGACGTTTGATGATTTTGAGAATGTTTCCTCAACGGTATCCAAAGAAAGCTTTTTGTCTTTTATTCATGGAAGAGGGAAAATAGAAATTATTTACCCTGACGAAATTCCAATGAATATTTATCAAACCATTTTTCAAATTGACGATCGAGGGCTAGATAGTATTGGCTTTGATACGATCATCATTCCTGTAGAAAAACATTCAAGTCTTACGGTTTATTTTGTCTCTACAGAACGCCGTAAAATATACAAGGCTACGGCCAAGGATGTTCCATTTGAAGAAATCAATCAGTTATATGAACATACGGAGAAGCTACCGCGTTATTTTGCTTACAACGTAAGTGAAACAAAAACGTTGTTTCTACCAGAAAAAGAAATGACAATGGATCGTTTGCAATATTATACAGATGAGCTTGATACAGATAAATTTAAAGAGGCCTTATTTAGTGATCCGAGCTTCGTAAAAAAGGACATCTTGACATTTGGAGAGGAGTATACAGATGGATCGCGGCTGATGGATGTTGACTTTTTGCAAAAGCTGCTTTTATATGTAAACCCAGCGGCTAAATATACAATTGGGCCATCCAGTGAAGAAAGCGCATCCTTGATTCAAAAAAGTATTGATTTTGTCAATGAGCATGGCGGTTGGACCGACATGTACCACTTTGTCCAATGGGATCGTGAAGAACGAAAAATTGTCTTTCGTCTTTTTGTGAACAATCATCCCGTTTTCAATAACTATGGAATGTCAGAGATTGTTCAAATTTGGGGAGCAGCTGAAATCAACAAATACCAACGCCCGCTATTTCGCCTCGAAATTCCAGATCGCACAAGCGTACCAGTTCAACTACAGTCCGGACGGCAAGTGATTCAACAGCTGGAAAAAATAAAAGGATTTAAAAAGGAATTGCTGACGGAGGTCACGTTAGGATATGAGCTTGTGAAAGATCAAGAAAGAGAAAAGGTGGTTGTATTAGAGCCGGATTGGTTTTATTTATATAATGGAACATGGAAAAAGTTCTCTGATGATGACTCAGAAGAGATGAGGGGAGGCAATGCTGTTGGATTGGAATAAAACAAAGACGATTTTTATTATTACTTTCCTCATCCTTGATCTTTTTTTAGGATATCAGTTTATCCAAAAACGCAACAGCAGCCAATTAGATGTTCTTTTAGAAGAGACCATTGAAGAACAGTTAGCAGCGAACGGCATCACGTATGTAGATATACCAAAAGAAATTAAAAAGGCCTCCTATGTTAGCGGGAAAAGCAAAATCTTTACTCGAGATGAAATTGCCAAATTAAAGAATCAAAAAATCACAGCAAGCGACCAATCCGTGCTACAAGCAACCTTTATCCATCCGGTAGCTATTGGCGATTTTGAAGATGCTTACAGTTTAAATCAATTTTTGCAGCAAAACATTATTCATGGGAAGGATTACGCGTTTTGGGAATATGATAATAAATCGAAAACGATTACTTGTTATCAAAAATATAACCGCAGAATGATTTATAAAAATTCAAGCGGCAAGCTGCTGCTGCACTTAAATGAGAAAAATGAAGTCGTCTCATATGAACAAACGCTATTGGACGATCTAGAGGAATATGATAAAAAGCAAGAAATTATTCCGGCGATTAAAGCGATCGAAACATTGTATAAAAAAGATTATTTAAAGCCGAAGGACCGAGTGACGAAAATTGAGATCGGATATTATGGTCTTGTGCAATTTACGGCTTCACAAGTGTTAACACCAACATGGCACATTGTAGTGAATGAAAAGAAAGATTATTTTATTCATGGCTTTGAAGGACAGATCATTAACGATAAAGGAAATGTGTTGGAGTGAATAAGATGATGCAGTTTAGCGTCCTGGCAAGCGGCAGTACAGGAAATGCTTTTTATATTGAAACAGAAAAGCAGCGCTTACTTGTAGATGCGGGACTTAGCGGTAAACAAATGGAGGAGCTCTTTAAGCAAATCGAACGTTCTCCGCAAAATTTGACCGCGATTTTGGTCACGCATGAACATAGTGATCATATTAAAGGACTAGGAATCATGGCGAGAAAATATCAGCTACCGATTTATGCCAATGAAAAAACATGGAGGGCCATGGAAGGGTTAATAGGTGACATTCCGACAGAACAAAAATTTATGTTTCCATTAGGGGCTGTCCGTTCGTTTGGTGATTTAGATGTCGAGTCATTTGGAGTATCCCACGATGCAGCAGAGCCGATGTTTTATGTGTTCCATCATGATGGCAAGAAGCTCGCGTTAATTACTGATACAGGATATGTGAGCGATCGAATGAAAGGAACGATTCAACATGCCGATGTCTTTGTGTTTGAAAGTAACCATGATGTCGAAATGCTTCGGATGGGGCGCTATCCTTGGAGCATTAAACGACGCATTTTGAGCGATGTCGGACACGTGTCTAATGAAGATGCGGCACTGGCCTTGACCGATGTCATTGGCGATCGAACAAAGAGAATTTATTTGGCCCATTTAAGCCAAGATAATAACATGAAAGAACTCGCTCGAATGACAGTTGAACAAACATTAGAAAATCGGGGATTTGGGGTCGGACAACAGTTTGAAATTTGCGATACGGACCCGAAAGTGCCAACCAAGCTGGTGTATGTTTAACATTGATTTTGCAAAGGATGGACTATTGCCATTGAAAATGGATTTTTGTTAAAAGCGGGCAGTATAATAGAAAGAGGCACGACCTTTGAATGGAAAGGATTGGTGAGTCGCACGTGGGATATTATGATGATCATTATGGGGAGTATCGTCAAAAGCGGAAAGGCAACCGCAGAGGTGCATTTTTTTCCGGACTGGTTGGTGCGATTTTAGGAGCATTGCTGGTGACCTTTTCGATTCCTGCGCTATCAAGGTGGGATGTACTCCCGTATAATGTAACACCAAAGCAAGGAGAAGAACAAACGGGGGAACCGGGCCATTATCCAACGGTTCAAAAAAACGTCTCCGTCAATGTTACTTCTCAAGTGACAAAAGCGATTGATAAGGCATCTGATGCGGTGGTCGGCGTCGTAAACATTCAAGAAGCCAGCTTTTGGTCTGAAGGTGGTGAAGCTGGTACAGGCTCAGGCGTCATTTACAAAAAAGCGGATGGAAAAGCCTTCGTTGTTACAAATAATCATGTTGTCGAAGGCGCCAGCCAATTGGAAGTGAGCTTAAAAGACGGGACGCGGGTGCCAGCGAAACTGTTAGGCACCGATGCATTAACAGATTTAGCCGTTCTTGAAATCAATGCCCAAAAGGTTGGAAATGTAGCTGAGTTTGGGAATTCTGATGTCGTGACGCTAGGAGAACCAGTAATAGCGATTGGGAATCCGCTCGGCCTGCAATTTGCGGGATCTGTTACCGAAGGGATTATCTCAGGAAAAAACCGGACCATCGAAGTGGACTTGGATCAAGATGGATTGCCGGATTGGAATGCGGAAGTATTACAAACAGACGCTGCCATTAATCCTGGAAACAGCGGCGGAGCCCTTGTTAATATTGAAGGGCAAGTGATCGGCATTAATTCAATGAAAATTGCCCAAGAAGAAGTTGAAGGAATCGGCTTTGCGATCCCGATTAATTTTGCCCGCCCTATTATCGCGGATTTAGAACAATATGGACAAGTGCGCCGCCCTTATATGGGAGTCGAGCTTCGTTCGCTAAGTGATATTTCGTCCTACCATTTACAAGAAACGCTGCATTTGCCGCCTGATATTACCGAAGGAGTAGCGATTATTCAAGTAAGACCAGGGTCTCCGGCAGATCGTGCAGGACTTAGACAATTTGATGTCATCGTTGCATTAGATGATCAAAAGGTGAGCGACGTACTTGACCTTAGAAAGTACCTGTATACGAAAAAAGCCATTGGCGATAACATGAAAGTGACCTTTTATCGCAATGGGAAAAAGGAAACGGTGACCATGAAGCTTACGAAAGAATCGCTTTAAGGGGAAAGAATCTATCAAGCAGGCCCAAAGAAAACAAGGAGCGGAATAGGACGCTCCTGTTTTCTTTGTCCACAAGTGGATAAAGGGGGAAGAACGATGATTATGTGTTGTGAAGAACATATGGAGCTGGCCATTGATGTGTATGTGGATAATCATGAAAAAGCGCCAGAAATTTATTCTTTATCTGTGGATAAGTATGATGGAATATGCGAATATTGTTCTCGTCAAGCCGCATATATAGTGGGGAACTAATGTTTCTGCACAATATGTGGATAGATGTTGTGTATATGTGGATAAATTTTGTTGATAGGATGTTTATAAAGTGGGGATGACTTGTGAATATAATGGTTTTATCGGTAGGGAAATTAAAAGAAAAATATTTAAAGCAAGGTATTGAAGAATATGTGAAAAGGCTGTCTGGGTATGTGAAAATGGAAATCATTGAAGTCGCTGATGAAAAAGCGCCGGAGAATTTAAGCGACCAAGAAATGAAGCAAATCAAAGAGAAGGAAGGTGAGCGGATTTTAGCTAAAATCTCAGATGATATGCACGTCATTGCTTTGGCGATTGATGGGAAGATGAAGTCATCTGAAGAATTTGCCATCCATTTAGATAAGCTAGCCACCTATGGTACGAGCAAAGTCGCTTTCGTAATTGGAGGCTCGCTCGGATTAAGTGAAAAGGTAATGAAGCGGGCCAATGAATCACTTTCTTTTTCACAAATGACTTTCCCGCACCAACTGATGCGGCTTATTCTTCTTGAACAAATTTACCGCGCGTTCCGGATTAATCGTGGAGAACCGTATCATAAATAGAGGTAAAGCAAAAAAACGGCTTAGATAGGCAAGCAGGGTATAACCTCTGGTTATCACTCGATAACAAAGATGTATTTCATGTGGGTATACTAAATGCGGTATGATGACAAGTGAACACGATTAGAAGGGAGCATGATTTCCATGAAGCAAATTCCTGTATACCACGTGGATTCGTTTACGAGCGAACAATTCGGAGGAAATCCTGCCGGTGTAGTTATTTGCTGAAGAATGAAATGCCTTGTTTCCAAAAGAGGAGAAAAAATTAACAGATCATAAATAAAAGGGGAATGTCTATGAACTTGCAAGAAAGCAAAGTTGGATTCGTTGTAGTCGGTCTATTATTAGGAATATTAATGGCTTCAATGGATAATACGATTGTATCCGCTTCAATGCCAACCATTGTAGGGGAGCTTAATGGGCTAGATCAATTTATTTGGGTGACTTCGGCATATCTCGTAGCGACGATGGCTAGTATGCCGATTTTTGGGAAATTATCAGACATGTATGGCCGGAAACGGTTCTATTTATTAGGCCTGACTATTTTTGTTATCGGTTCGGCTCTTTGCGGAGCCGCACAGAGCATTGTGCAATTAAGCATTTATCGGGCCATTCAGGGAGTTGGCGGAGGCTCATTAATGCCGATTGCCTTCACCATTATTTTCGATATTTTCCCTCCGGAAAAACGAGGAAAAATGACAGGATTATTTGGCGCTGTGTTTGGTTTATCTAGCGTCATTGGTCCGTTATTAGGCGCATATATTACCGATCAAATTAATTGGCGCTGGATTTTTTATATTAACTTGCCTTTAGGGATTTTATCTTTATTTTTGATTGCTCAGTTTTATAAAGAAACGCTTCAGCTGAAAAAACTTAAAGTTGATTGGTTTGGGGCCCTTACTTTAGTTGGTTCCGTTGTCAGCTTGATGTTTGCGTTAGAGCTTGGCGGGAAAGAGTATGATTGGAATTCTGTCCAAATTATTTCTCTATTTTTGATTTTTGCTGTCCTTTTCGTATCCTTTATCTTGATTGAACGGAAAGTATCAGAGCCGATCATTTCATTCAGCTTATTCAAAAGACAGCTCTTTGCAGCAACACAAGCCGTGGCATTTTTTTATGGGGCCGCCTTTATTATTACAACGGTCTTAATTCCTCTTTTTGTTCAGTCTGTATACGGAGGAACGGCCACTAACTCGGGGATTATTTTAATTCCGATGATGCTTGGCTCAGTGGTGGGAAGCCAAGTGGCGGGCCGATCTGTGAGATGGTTCAGCTATCGTAGCATTATGCTTGTTTCTGTTGTTTTATTTTTTATGGGCATGTTTCTATTAAGCACATTAGATGTCAATACGGCCCGCTCCACTGTGACGATTTTTATGATTATAGCCGGCCTTGGCATGGGCTGCTCCTTCTCTTTGTTAAGTATGGCAACACAGCATAAGATCGAACCGCAAAAACGGGGAATTGCGACATCGACAAATACGTTTTTTAGAACATTAGGAATGACCATTGGAGTGACCATTTTTGGCACGATCCAAAACCATATATTGAAAGGTGATTTAAAAGATGTGTTCGGCCATATGAGCGGATTTGCTGGAAAATTGGATTCAAACACTTTATTATCAGCGGATGTTCAAGCAAAAATACCGCCAGACATCCTTCATAAAATTGCGGATGCGATGGCCAATTCTGTTGCTACCACTTTTAAATGGACATTAGTGCCCATCCTATTAGCATTTATATCCATTGTTTTGATGGGCAAAGAAAGAATGGTAATTCCGGTCAAAGAAAAAAGCGGCGAACAAGTTTCATAATCAGCATCAAAAGGATCAGGGAAAAGCCCCCTGATCCTTTTGATCATTTTAGGAACAGACTTTCTAAAAGATGACTCATTCCATCTTTATACATGGAGAATGTTTCTTGCCGTTTGCCAACGCGACATAAATTAGCTGCTCCCATAAGCAATACAAACGGACGGACGCTTTGGCGGAGAGCATTTTTCCCGTATGGGTATGTACAAGCTCATTATTAGTCATTCATTGTTCATATTCTGTTCATAAACGTGTGTTACCATCAGTCATGTACTCAGTTGTAGAGGAGGAAATGAAATGGGACATATCCAGCGAACAGTGTCAGACAATGGTCATTGGGCTATTGAAGCGCACGGACTTGTTAAAGTTTTTGGCGATAAACGAGCGGTTGATGGAGTCCATCTAAATGTGCGTGCGGGTACGATTTACGGCGTACTTGGGCCGAATGGAGCGGGGAAGACCACGACCGTCCGAATGCTGGCGACCTTGTTGCGGCCGGATGAAGGATCAGCGCGCATTTTTGGCTATGATGTGGTGAAGGAACCGCAAATTGTGCGACAGTTGATTGGCGTGACAGGCCAGTATGCATCGGTGGATGAATCGCTCAGCGCGATCGAAAATTTAGTGATTTTTTCTCGTCTGCTGGGATTAAGCCGCACAGAGGCGCGTCGTAAAGCGGCAGAGCTGCTGGAGGAGTTCGGCTTGACCGAAGCGGCGAAACGCCCGTTGAAGCATTTCTCCGGAGGGATGCGGCGCCGTCTCGATTTAGCCGCAAGCTTGATTGTCCAGCCGCCACTTATTTTCTTAGATGAACCGACTACAGGACTGGATCCGCGCACACGCAATCAAATGTGGGAGACGATTCGTCGCTTAGTAAAGCAAGGCTCAACCGTCCTTTTAACAACCCAGTATTTGCAAGAGGCTGATGAGCTAGCTGACCGAATTGCCGTCATTGATCGCGGTCGAGTGGTTGCTGAGGGAACAGCAGATGAGCTGAAAGCGTCCGTCGGCAGTTCGTCGCTACAGTTGAAAATTCAGCAGGAAACGGATATCGAGAAGGCTTGTCAGACCGTTGAAGGGGTGCTGAAGGTCCGAGCCAATGTGTCATTGGAAACGGGAAAAATTACGGCGCCGATGGCAGACGCCGACCGAGTGACGGATTTGCTGATCGCTCTTCGCGAGGCCGGAATCCATTTAGCTGAGTTAAGTGTTCAGAAACCAACGCTTGATGAGGTCTTTCTCACCATTACTGGACATGGGGTGAAGGAAGACGGGGACATTTTTGCGACAGCTAATGAAACAACGGAGGTGGGGATATGAGACATTCTGCTAGCGAGCTCATGGCTAAGCGTCAACTAAAAAGCAGATTAAGCTTTGGCCAGACGGTACGCAACTCGTTGACGATGGCCTATCGGGGTGTCTTGAAGATCCGGCGCACACCGGAGCAATTATTTGATGTCACGCTCCAGCCCATCATCTTTACGTTAATGTTTACCTACATTTTTGGCGGAGCGATTGCGGGAAATGTGCAAAGCTATTTGCCGATTATCATTCCAGGTATTCTTGTGCAGACCGTGATCGGGACATCGATTGTGACGGGGGTTCAATTGCGCGAAGATATGGACAAGGGCGTGTTTGACCGTTTTAAATCACTGCCTATTGCCCGTATTGCTCCACTTGCGGGCGCTCTTTTAGCCGACACCATCCGCTATACCATTGCGACCGTTCTTACCTTTGTGATGGGGTATATCATGGGCTATCGTCCAGAAGGGGGACTAGGTTCTGTCGTCATCGCCGCGGTTTTTGTCATTGTGTGTTCTTGGGCAATCAGCTGGATCTTCGCTTTTTTTGGCGTTATTGCCCGTACGGCTTCAAGCGTACAAGGAATCTCGATGCTTGTGCTGTTTCCTCTTACTTTTCTTTCTAATGCTTTTGTGCCAGTCAAGACAATGCCCGATTGGCTCCAATGGTTTGCGAAGATCAATCCGATCTCACATATTATTACCGCTGTCCGCAATTTAATTAACGCTGGAACCATTGGCTGGGATTTCGCCGTTTCCCTCATCGGCGCCGCAGTCATCGTAGCCATCTTTGCACCTATCACGGTCCGTGTATATATGCGCCGGGCATAAACAGGATATCGTGCGCCCATTCGTGCACGGTATCCTAATAAATCAAACTCAACATCATGATCTTGTTTTCCATGATCATAGAATTCGCTTGGTTATATCAAGCAATGAAATACCAAGCGAAACGGGTACATGCGAGTCAGCGACGAAACAGCTAGAAAAGAGCAAAATAGTTCACATTTTTCATTGAAATGATTTATAATCTTAATTAAGAAACTTCTTCCACGCGAAAATACCTCACCAGCCATAAGACCGTTTTGATGAAGGACATCTTTCTTCCTAAAGGAATGGATGATTACATGACTTCAGGAAGCTGATAAGGTGTTCTTTTTTATGGAAAAAATTGATTTCACATGAGAAGATGGAGGGATTCTGTATGAAGAAGTACGCCATTGTTTATTGTGAAAATCAATTTGGCTCCATGGATGGAAAAACGGCCAATGGATTAATCCGCAGCTCAGGCTTGTATGACATTACAGCGGTGATTGACAGCACAAAAACAGGAAGGGATTCAGGAGAGTTTTTGGATGGCAAAAGGAATGGGATTCCGATTTGCAAAAACCTTCAAGAGGCCATCGCGGTGTCTAAGGAAAAGCCAAGCTACTTCATCCTCGGTATTGCCCCTGCTGATGCTTTCCTAAAAGAAGAAGAACGAAGAGTCATTATTCAAGCGATGGAAGCCGGAATGAATATCATCAACCCGCTTCAGGAGTTTCTTACAGAAGATGAAGAAATGATGCGTATCGCCAGCCGATGCGGCGTGGAAATCCGTGACATTCGCAAGCCGAAACCAAAAAAAGAATGGACCCTATTTACAGGACAAATATTGCAAATACCGACACCGATTATCGCTGTGTTGGGAACGGATGGCGCATGTGGAAAACGAACCACGGCCATGATCCTTGACAGGGCATTGCAGAAACGCGGCTACCGAACCGCTTTTATCGCAACCGGACAAACAGGGCTGATTCAAGGAGCTTCCTATGGGTTTGCTATGGATGCGTTTCCATTGCAATATATGATTGGCGAACTGGAGCGCGAGATTGTGAGAGCCTATGAAAATGAAAAACCCGATATAATGATTGTCGAAGGACAGGGAGCATTAAGCCATCCTGCCTATGTCAGTTCAGCGGGAGTTTTAAAGGGAGCAAGACCTAAAGCTGTGATTTTGCAGCATCCTCCCAAACGAAAAACGCTAGGGGATTTTCCGTTTATGAAAATGCCGACTGTCCAAAGTGAAATAGATTTAATCGAACATTTCGGCCAAACAAAGGTCATTGCCATCACTTTGAACCACGAAGGAATGTCGGATCAAGAATTGACAAGGACGATAAGAGAGTATGAGCAGAAGTTCCATCTGCCCGTGACAGATGTTTTAAAAATAGGTCCTGATAAAGTAGTCGATCGAATCATTGAATATTTCCCATCATTGCAAAATAAGGCTCAATCTGGGGTGGCGATATGATGAAGGAAATCGCCCCAAGAGTGGAAATCGATCTTAGAAAAATCAAACACAATGCTCAAGTTTTAAAAAAGCTATATGGAGAAAAAGGAATTCAAATTACCGGAGTGGTCAAAGGAGTCGGAGCCAGTCTGGAGATTGCCAAGACGCTTATTGAAAGCGGAATAACCAGCTTGGCGGATACGAAAATCGTCAATCTCAAAAGAATGAGAATGGCTCAATTGAACGCGACATTCATGCTGATCCGAACTCCTGCGTTGAGTGAGATCGAACAAGTGGTTCAATTTGCCGATATGAGCATGAATACCGAGATTGAGGTCATTCGGGCCCTTTCAGCAGAAGCGGTAAAGCAGCATAAGGTGCATTCTGTGATTCTAATGGTAGAAATGGGAGATTTACGTGAAGGAATTATGCCTGAGGATGTCCCAGACTTTATTCGTCAAGTTTTACCGCTTCCGGGAATCCGAATGGCTGGTCTTGGCACTAATTTTGCTTGTTTTGGCGGAATCATTCCAACGGAACAGAAAATGAAGGAATTTTCGGATTTGGTGAAAACCATCCAAAAACAATTTTCATTATTGCTTCCATATGTTTCGGGAGGAAATTCTGCTAACTACCAGTGGTTTAAGAATACGAAAGATGTCGGCATGATGAATCACATTCGGCTTGGAGAATCTATTTTTTTAGGACGAGAAACGGTTCATGGGTCGCCTATTCCAGGGTTATATCAAGATGCCTTTTGCTTAGTGGCAGAGGTCATTGAGTCGAAATGGAAACCGTCGGTACCGTTTGGAGACAGAGGAAGAAACGCGTTTGGAGAAACCGTATCATTTAAGGACAGGGGCATGATCCGCCGCGCGATTGTAGGAATCGGGCGGCAAGATGTACTAGTAAGCGGACTGACTCCTGTAACGCCTGTTGAGATACTCGGTTCCAGCAGCGATCATATCATTCTCGATGCCAAAAGCAGCTCTTTACGTCCAGGAGATGAGGTCAGATTTTCCTTGAATTATGGAGCGATGCTTTCTGTTATGACGTCTCCTTATGTTTATAAAAAGTATTTGCACGCTAGCGAAAAAGATGATAGCTCTGTTAACAGGACATCAGCTTAAGCGTAAGCAAATAAGAGAATCCTTTCTCCCCCCTGCACGCAGGAGATGGAACAGCGTACCATGAAAAAGAAGGCGCGCTTCCATTTTTGCGTGCAGGGGAAATTTTATGGCGAAAGTCTATCCATCTAATTGGATGTCTCAACATTTTCTCCTCAAAATAAGTAGGGATGGAGGTCGCGTGATTGGTTATTCGGTTCTCGGTCACGCTGAGGAGTGATCGAGACAAGTCTTTGTGCTTTTGAATGGGGATATATAGCGTCCAACTAGATATTGTTTCTCTTTTCTAAAGATCCGTTATAAGCTTATAGAGAGAGGTATATGAAACAACGGCAAACTGCAACAGCGGTGATGGATGCTGGGAAACTAAGTTGTATATACATAATAGACGTATCCAAAGTGGATGGGGCTGTCATAAGACACTTACATTTTACTCAATGAAAAAAGATGGGGGAGAAAATGGATGAAAATTGTCATTGCGCCTGATTCATTTAAGGAAAGTTTAGCCGCTATCGAGGTCGCTCGTGCGATTGAGAAAGGGTTTCGTGAGGTATTTCCCGAGGCGGAGTATGTATGCATGCCAATGGCTGATGGAGGAGAAGGAACGGTTCAAGCGTTGGTTGCGGCTACGAAAGGCCGGATTGTGGAACGAGAAGTCACAGGACCTTTAGGAGAACCTGTTCAGGCGTGTTTTGGGCTGCTTGGTGATGGAAAAACAGCGGTCATCGAAATGGCAGCCGCCTCAGGCTTGCATTTAGTCCCTAATAACAAACGAAATCCATTGATAACGACAACAAAAGGGACAGGAGAGTTGATCCGGGCCGCTCTTGATGAAGGAGCGAACCACTTGATCATCGGGATCGGCGGAAGCGCGACAAATGACGGAGGAGCAGGAATGGTGCAAGCATTGGGAGGCCGTTTGTTAGATAAACATGGAAAAGACATTGACCCTGGCGGAGGAAATCTTGCTAAGCTTGCATCTATTGACCTTTCCTCATTAGACCCGAGACTGAGCCGCGTTAAAATAGAAGCGGCTTGTGACGTAGTAAATCCGTTAATCGGCCGGCAAGGGGCGGCAGCCGTCTTTGGTCCGCAAAAAGGAGCGACACCGGAAATGGTGCTGCAACTTGAGCAAAATTTGCGTCATTATGCGGATATGATTGAACGAACCGTCGGAAAACGAGTACATGATGTTCCCGGAGCTGGTGCGGCGGGAGGATTAGGAGCGGGCTTACTTGCTTTTTTGAATGCGGAACTAAAACGAGGGATCGACATCGTGCTGAACGCTGTGCAATTCGAGCGACGCATCCGTGGAGCCTCGCTTATTATTACGGGAGAAGGACGCATCGATGGACAGACGATCTACGGAAAGGTGCCAATCGGTGTAGCAAAAGCCGCCAAGCCATATCACATTCCGGTTTTGGCTATAGCGGGTTCGCTGGGAGACGATTGCAGCGCTGTACTATGTCAAGGCATTGATGCCATTTATAGTATTGTTCCTGGCATTATTTCGCTGACGAAAGCAATCGAACAGGCAGAATATTATATAACACAAACAGCGAAAAATATCGCAGTAGCATGCAAAATAGGCATGAATATGAAGTAAAACATCCTGTTTTAAGGATGTTTTTATTTTGGAGTAAAAATACAATCTCCCGTCTGTCCGTTGTTTCAAGGTGGGAGATCTCTTGGTGGATATATAAAGAAAAGGTAAATACTTTTAGAGATAGTCGATTATTGCGCGCAACTTATATAACTTGTCTCCATGTGAGCAGATGATGACTGGATTTCCACGGTTGGCGCTCGGTCACGTTTTAACGTGACCGAGGCAAATCATCAATTGTTTCCCGCTTGTAGGGGTTATAGATACTGCTCGTCCATATTTATGCGACACAAGAACAAAATGTTAATCCAGAGCCTCTTCGCTTATTTTCGTAAGCGGCTGTTGGGCAGGGCCTTCTACGACATCGCCGCAAACCGAAAATCGAGAGCCGTGGCAAGGACAGTCCCATGTGCGATCTCCGCTGTTCCATTCCAGTTCGCAACCCATATGTGTACATGTTGTATCAACGAGAAATAATGAACCGTTCTCATCTTTATACGCCCCTGCCCTCTTCCCGTTTACGAGCACGACAGATCCTTCTCCGTTAGCCAGATCTTGCGGCGTCCGAATGACAGGTTCTATTTTTCCCTCGATAAGGTGTTTTGCGACATCTAAATTTTGTGTAATAAAATGCTTGACGCTTGGATCAGCATAAAAGCGTGACGGTGTGTAAAGGTGATGATAGCGGTTTTCTCGCCCTGTAATGAGATCGGTCAGAAGCAAACCAGCGACCGTTCCATTGGTCATCCCCCATTTTCGGTATCCTGTCGCGACATAAATATTAGGGGTATGGGCTGTCATCGCGCCGATGTATGGAACTTTATCTAATGTCGTTAAGTCTTGGGCAGACCAGCGATAGGGAATCGACGTCACTGGAAACATATCTGAGGCGAAGGATTGAAGAGCCTCATAATGCTGAATGGTAGGGACTCCCTGCCCGGTTTTATGGTTTTCTCCACTCACTAAAAGCAATTTTTCTCCGTTGATTGTGGTGACATAGCGAATCGAACGTTTCGGCTCATCTGCGCTTAAATACATGCCGCCAGGGTAATCTCCCTCTATTTGTACACCGAGAACATAGGAGCGCTCTGCATACATTCGCGAAAAATAAAAGCCACCGTCATAAAAAGGAAAATGGGAACAAACAGCGAGATGCTGGCATGTAATTCGTTTGTTATTGCGTGTAATGACCGTTAATGTATTTCCTTTTTCGACATCTTTTGCAGGAGTCTGCTCATAAATGAGCCCGCCCGACTGTGTGATCTCTTCAATGAGATGCGTTAAATATTTTAAAGGGTGAAATTGTGCTTGCTGTTTCATGACAAGAGCAGCTTTGCTGGGAAGCGGCAGCGGAAGATCTTCCACCAATCCCCCTTTGATTCCAAGCTTTTCATATGCTTTACATTCGTTAATGAGCTTTTGAATAGAGGATGAGGAGTGAGTGTATATGTACGCATCCTCTTCTTTCCAGTCACAGTCAATGTTTTGCTCATGTATGATGGTTTGGATCCATCGCATAGCTTCTGTACAAGCTTCATAATAAAGCTGAGCTTTTTCGGTACCAAGGTGATGAATCAATTCATCGTAAATAAGATCGTGCTGGGCTGTAACTTTTGCGGTTGTATGTCCCGTTGTTCCATTTAGCAATTGGTCGGCCTCAATTAGAGCCACTTTGCTCCCTGCTTTTGTAAGCAAATAAGCAGTCGTAATGCCGGAAATACCGCCTCCGATAATAGCGACATCGACATGGATATCTTCATTTAACGAAGGGAATTCGGGAAGTTTGACAGATGAACGCCAATAAGGCTCAACAGATAATGGAAGAGACTGCACGATTTGTTACCTCCTTCAGTATTTTTGTCCATATACATAAATTTCCTTGAATTTTAAAAATTATCCCTGCCATTTTCTTTTTTTACCATTATCCGCAATACACAAGAAAGGTGATAAAATAAAAAGCATAGGATGCCGGTTTTATTTTTATAAAATAGCATAAGAGGGAGATTGGAAGTGAATAAATATACAAATAATCCGGATGGACATTCACTGGTTATGTCAGACAATTTAATTTTAGAACACTACGGATTGAATGAGTTGAACTTTGAATCAGTGAATCATTATCGCGAAAAATTTGCAGCTGTAAAGCCGCAGCACCCATGGAATGGACTTGAGACAAAAGAATTTTTATACAAAATTGGTGCATGGGGAAAGCTGAGAAACAGCAGTAAAGAAGGCGTCACGGTTGCCGGACTCATCATGTTCAGTGAAGAAAGAATTATTACAGAAGTATTGCCGCAATATTTTCTGGAATATCGCGAAAGCACGGGGGAAATGGAAGCGGCTAACTGGGAAAAACGATTTACTTCTCAAGACGGAACATGGTCTGGCAATGTATACGATTTTTATTTTAAAGTCATGAATCATATGGACAGTAGTCATTCATTTGTACAATCAGCGCTCCATGAAGCGGTTATCAATGCTTTAGTTCATGCTGATTACTCTGGAGAGGGAGGGATTGTCATTGAAAAAGAACGAAATATCGTTCGCCTCTCCAATCCCGGTTTGCTCCGTATTCCAGCTGACTCGGCGTTTTCAAGCGGCATGAGCAATTTACGCAACCCTAATTTATTTAAAATGTTTATTCTAATCGGCCTTTGTAAACGGGCAGGATCTGGATTAAAGCATATTCAATCGATATGGGATGCCCATCAATGGAAGCAGCCTGAATTTATTCAACAGAATCATCCAGAACGCACGTTTTTTACCATGATGTTTTTTCCAGTTGATATTGCAGCAACATATGAAACAGATCACCAAAAAACGATAGAACAGGAACAAGATGAAGGACTAGGCGATTGGATCCATGCAGATATAGATAACTCCATAAATAAAGTTGATAACTTAGTAAATAAGGACTTGAACTTACTAAATAACGACCATAACTCCATAAATAAATCTGGTTACTCTATAGATAAACGCGACTACTCCGTAAATAAACCGGATAACTCTTTAAATAATGTGTTGGACTCCATAAATAAATCTTCGAACTCCGTAAATAAACGGTCGAACTCCGTAAATAAAATGGAGTATATGGATTCGGATATCCATCATGAGGAAATAGATGAACAGCTATGGAAAATAGCTGAACTGGCACGTAAGAAAAAAAGGCTTCATCCAAGCGTCATGGAGCAAATGATTTTACAGCTTTGTGCGCAACGGCCACTGATGTTAAAAGAATTAGCCTATTTATTAGAAAGAACATCTGATGGATTGCGTAATAATTACTTGGCTAAGCTGCTAGAGGAAGGAAAGATTCAATTAAAGTACCCAAATCAGCCCAACCATCCGAGACAAGCCTATATGACGAAACAGCACTCCCGTATAGATGAGATGTAACATCATCCGCCGAGAAATCTCCCACCTCTAACCGAAGTGGAGGTGGGAGAGGTTCATTGTTCTCATCTTTGGATCTTTATTGGAGGTTACTTTTCGTTTCATTCATGTGACCAAGAAGAAACTTTGTTACTTTTCTTTACAAACTCGCTTCGTTTGCTATTCAGCTGTATTATAATCGAAGAAGATCATCGAAATAGTAAAAAAACGAGCCTTTCGCTTCCTTTCAGAAAGGTTCGTTTTTTATTTAGAGGTTAACGTGCTGGCACATTATAAATACAAGATGATTTTCACAGACATCGTTTGCTCAATCTTTCGCTGTGCTTATAAATAAAAAAGAAATCTAGTTGCTCCATGAGTGGAACCTCTCCATAATATTTCATTCTATGTTTATATTGTTGAAAATATTTAGTAAATTTTGTAAGAATAATATTTCGTGATTCGAAATATTGAGTAAAAAAGCCCTAGAAATGAGTATTAGATAGCATTATCCAAAGTATTTTGTGAAAAAAAGTTTTTTCTAGGAAAAAAATAAAGCTTGTTAATTTTGAAAATTCATATTATATTTTTCTTAAAATATAAAAAATTTTTAAAAGTCCAAAAAGGGGGATACGAATGGTCTTCAAGAAAACCTTCTCAATTTTAGCAACAGCGACACTAGCAGTCGGCTTGTTAGCGGGATGTTCTGGAGGGAACAAGGATCAAAACGCTAGCAATGGAGGAAGTGGAGGCAGCAGTGGAAGCAATGTCATTAAGATTGCGACGCAAACGCCGCTTTCCGGTGGAAGTGCGACATTGGGCGAGTCGATTAAATTGGGTGCCCAGCTGGCATTAGAAGAACAGCAAGCAAATTTTGAAAAGCTTGGATTTAAATTGGAGCTTGTTCCTTATGATGACCAAGGTGACCCGAAAAAAGGGGTAGCAAACGCTCAGCTTATTGGAGCCGATAAGCAAATTTTTGGTGTAGTAGGACATCTTAACTCAGGCGTAGCCATTCCTTCGTCAGAAATTTATGAAAAATACAGCATTCCGATGGTTTCCCCAGCAAACACAGCAACTGACGTGACAGACCGCGGCTTAAAAACAGTTAACCGCATTTGTGCCCGCGATGATTTCCAAGGACCTGCAGGAGCGAAATTCGCAATCGAAAAGCTTGGAGCGAAAAAAATCTTCATTATCCAAGACAAAACCGCATATGGTAGCGGCTTGGCAGAAGCATTTAAAAAGGGCGCTGAAGATCTAGGCGCTCAAGTGGTCGGCTTTGAAGGAATTACAGTCGGCGAAAAAGACTTTAACGGCGTGCTAAACCAAGTGCTAGCGAAAAAGCCGGACCTTGTATACTTTGGTGGCTTGTATACGGAAGGTGGCCAGTTGATTAAGCAAGCGCGCGATAAAGGGATTACGGTACCGATCATGGGCGGTGACGGTTTAGACTCATCGACGCTTGTGCAAATCGCTGGAGACGCAGTAAAAAATGTATATATGACATCTGCGGCTGGTCTTACGACAGCGACAGATGCTGGAAAGCAATTTGCCGAAAAGTATAAGCAAAAATTTGGAAAAGATATCGAATCTTATTCTGCTTATGGTTATGACTCCATGGGAGTATTGCTAAAAGGAATTGAAAATGCCATTAAAGAAAACGGAAACAAGCTTCCTTCTCGCCAGCAAGTGGCTGAGGGCGTTCGCAAAGTTCAAGAATATGAAGGAGTGGTTACAAAGGTAAGCTTTGATGAAAAAGGCGACAATAAATATGCGAAAATCTACATTTATAAATTTGACGAAGCAAAATATCCAGCTAAATTGGAGGATGAAGTAAGTAAGCAGTAATCATAGTTGGAAAAGGTGGGGAAGATCATTGCTCCCTTTTCCTTCAATTTAAAGTTTAGAGTGTTACTGGGCGCCTAGCTTAGTTCATTGATGACAAATAAAGAACATTTGTTGTCTGTAGCCATAAAGCTAGGCGCCTTTCTGATGGAAAAGTAAAAGTAGCAAAAACAGGCAGGTGAACAGAATGATTGAACAAGTATTGCACACATTGCCTCAAGTGCTGATTGACGGTTTAGCACTGGGAGCTGTATATGCGATTGTTGCACTAGGATATACGATGGTTTATGGAATTTTAGAATTAATTAACTTTGCTCACGGCGAGATTTTTATGACAGGGGCGTTTGTAGGAACGGCGATTTTATTGACGTTTTCTGGATTGGGTTGGATTACCTCTATGCCAGCCATTATTACTTTAGTGTTGGTGTTAATCGTTACGTCGGTACTTACCGGTTTGCTTGGAATGGGTATTGAGAGGGTTGCTTATCGCCCGTTGCGTAATGCGCCGAAGCTTATTACATTAATCACGGCGATCGGCATTTCGTTTTTGCTTCAAGATCTTGTCCGTTTTATTACAGAATTGAAAAATGGCAATTATTTTAACAGGACCAAATTTATTCAATAAGCAAATTGGAATTGAAGCCTCTTCAATCTTGTCCGTATTTAATGATGCATCGGTAAAATCCTCGTTTTTCATTGTATTAGGTGTCGCTATCGTGATGATGATCACATTGGACTTTTTCGTGAATAGAACCAAATGGGGAATGGCGATGCGCGCTGTTGCACAAGACCGGGAAACAGCGGCGTTGATGACGGTAAACGTGAATAAAGTCATCGCTCTTACATTTTTTATTGGCTCAGCATTAGGAGGAGCCACGGGAGTATTGTTTGCCGTTCAATACGGAACGATCGATCCGTACATTGGCTTTATTCTAGGGCTAAAGGCTTTTACGGCAGCGGTTTTAGGCGGTATTGGCAATATCCGCGGTGCGATGTTTGGCGGGATTCTCATCGGTTTGCTTGAGATGTTTGCCGCGGCGAATTTGCCGATCGTTTCCCACGGAGTTCTCGGCGCAGAATATAAGGATGTATTTGCTTTTGCTATTTTAATTATCGTATTAATTTTCAAGCCGGAAGGTTTATTCGGAAAAGTGACAGTAGAGAAAGTGTAGGTGATCGACATGAAAAATTGGCTGAGTACGATTCAAGCGAACAAGCGCCTTCAGGCAATCATGATCGGATTGTATATTGTTGTGACATTTCTGAGCTTATATTTGGCTCAAAAATCTGTTATCGCTTTTTTATTGCTCCTTGCTTCCTTATTATTATTGTATTTTACCACATTTTCCAATCGCATCAAATGGCTGGTGGCCGGCTTAGTGATGGTGGTACTGCTCCCCTTTGCCGCTAGCCAAGGGGAAGCGTATCAATCTTATATGGAAGTGGCAACGTTAGTCGGCATTTATATTGCGATGGCACTCGGATTGAATATTGTTGTAGGGATGGCAGGGCTTTTAGACTTAGGATTTGTCGCCTTTTTTGCCATCGGGGCCTACACATATGGCATTTTTGCCACATCGCAGGCAAATAATTTTATGCCGTTTGGACATTATCCTCTTTCTGGAGGGAGCTTTTGGGTATTTATTTTTATCGGATGTCTCGCTGCGGCGTTATTCGGAATATTGCTAGGGATTCCTGTTTTACGGGTTAAAGGAGACTATTTAGCGATTGTTACGTTAGGTTTTGGAGAGATTATCCGCATTATTTTCAATAACTTGGATAAGCCTGTGAATATTACGAATGGAGCCATGGGGCTCGCATCGGTTCAACCGCCTAAATTATTCGGACTGGACTTTATGTATCCAAGCCAATTTTATTACATCGTATTAGTTATTTTACTGGTAGTTATTTTCGCCGTTCGCCGTTTGGAATACTCAAAAATCGGCCGTGCATGGAAAGCGGTGCGGGAAAATGAGATTGCCGCCCAATCGATGGGGATTCATCTTGTGCGGACGAAGCTGATGGCGTTTGCCGTCGGGGCATCGTTTTCCGGAATGATGGGGGTCGTATTTGCTGCCAAGCAAACGTTTGTTGACCCGACAAGCTTTACGCTGCTTGAATCCATTACGATTTTAGTCATGGTGATTTTAGGAGGAATGGGCAGTGTGCCAGGCGTCATCCTTGGTGCCGCTCTTGTGACGATTCTAAATCTCCAAGTGTTAACAGAGCTGACAAACTGGCTCAATCAGCTTAGCTTAAACGGTGTGATCAGTATTCCTGACGCTCTTTCGCCAGCGAAAATGCAACGGTTTATTTTCGGAGCTATTTTGATTTTATTTGCACTTTACCGCCCGCAGGGATTATTGCCGGCGAAAAATCCGGTATTTAAAAAAGAGGATTTAACAGACACATCAGGACATCCGCCAATGAATGCCGGCGTACAAAAGGAGGGGGCACAGCATGTCCATCTTGACAGTTAAAAATTTAACGAAGCAATTCGGCGGACTTGTCGCTAACAGCAACATCGACATGGACGTGGAAAAGGGTTCGATTACAGCTGTGATTGGTCCGAACGGTGCCGGAAAAACGACGTTTTTTAACATGGTGACAGGCGTTTACCAACCGACAAGCGGTGATATCTTATTAAATGGCGAATCGATTGTAGGGTTAAAGCCGCACCAAGTCACGAGAAAAGGCATTGCTCGTACCTTTCAAAATATTCGGTTGTTTGGGGCGATCACTGTTTTAGAGAATGTGATGGTTGGTATGCATACGCATCTTCATGGCGGACTGTTCAGTACAATTTTTAATTTACCTCATGTAAGAAAAGAAGAGAAGGAAGCAAGAAAAGAGGCTTATCGCTTACTAGAATATGTCGGGCTCGAATCACTATTTAATGAAGAAGCGCAAAATCTGCCATACGGAGCGCAGCGTAAGCTAGAAATCGCCCGCGCATTGGCGACGCAACCGAAAGTGCTGCTGCTGGATGAGCCGGCGGCCGGGATGAACCCGAAGGAGACGAGTGAGCTAACAAAGCTTATTTATAATATGAGAGAAGAGCTTGATTTAACGATTATTTTGATTGAACACGACATGAAGCTTGTCATGGAAATTTCCGAGCATATTGTGGTGTTGGATCATGGGGAAAAAATTGCCGAAGGTACACCTGATGAAATACGTAACAATCAAAAAGTCATCGAAGCTTATTTAGGAAAAGGCGCGGCTGCAACAGCTTCATAAAGGGAGGACCTCGCAGATGAGTTTATTACGTTTAGAGAATATTAATACGTTTTATGGCGGTATTCACGCTTTAAAAGGAGTTACGCTTGAGGTGAATGAAGGGGAAATCGTTACGCTGATCGGCAGCAATGGTGCCGGAAAATCGACGACGCTGAAGACGATCAGCGGGCAAGTCAAACCGAAAAGCGGCACGATTTTGTACAATGGAAAGGATATTACGAATACGCCTCCGCATGTCACAGCTTTTGATGGAATTGCCCATGTGCCGGAAGGACGACGCATTTTCCCGCGTTTAACGGTAAAGGAAAATTTAGAAATGGGGGCATTTTCTGTAAAGGATCGAAAAGTCATTGAGGAGCGTATGGAACGCGTGTTTCACTACTTTCCTAAAATTAAAGAGCGGCTTCATCAAAAAGGCGGCACGATGAGTGGTGGAGAGCAGCAAATGCTAGCCATCGGCAGAGCGCTGATGATGCAGCCAAAGCTCTTAATGCTAGATGAGCCATCGATGGGACTTGCGCCGATTATCGTTGAACAAATTTTTGAAATTATCCATGAGCTCAACGAAGAAGGGATGACAATTTTGCTTGTCGAGCAAAACGCGTTCCAAGCGTTGCAAATTGCTCACCGTGGTTATGTGATTCAGACAGGGGAAATCGTCATGACCGGACCTGGACAAGAACTGCTTGTCAATGAGCAGGTGCGCGAGGCTTATTTAGCGTAGACGGAAAGGGCTCTATATAAAGAGCCCTTTTTCATTTGCTGGATACCTTGAAATTTTGTACAATGAAATTCGTTCTTAGAAATTTTGATAGGAACGAAGGTGAAGCCGATGAACGATCAAGAAGCAAAGGCGTTCATTGAACAATTAAAGCAAGAGGGTTTATTAACAGAAGAAAACCAACCTATTTGGGAAATGATTGTACCTGAGCGATTAAAGCGAATGTATGATGTGTTAAATAAGAGAACTCGCCATATTACGATATTAACGGAAGCGGTAGATGATCCGCATAATCAAGCGGCTGTGCTACGTTCGGCGGAGGCTTTTGGACTACAGGATATATATGTGGTCACAGGACAAGCGCCGTTTCAGCCAAATCCTTTTGTGACAAGAAATGCGGATAAATGGCTGACGGTTCACCAGAAATCGGATATCTCCACTGCTATTCGAGAGTTACAATCTGCCGGATATCAGGTACTCGCGAGCTATTTAAGGGAAGGAACCATTGCGCTTCATGAGATGGATGTGTCGCGTCCCACGGCGCTTCTGTTTGGCAACGAGCATCGCGGTGTATCAGAGGAAGCGCTTCATTTAGCTGATGGAACGTTTATGATTCCGATGCATGGCTTTGTACAAAGCTTTAACATATCAGTAGCAGCTGCTTTGACGCTCTATGACGTGACACAACGGGCGCGGAAGCAGGCGGGGGAAGCGTATTATTTAACGCTTTCTGAGAGAAAAGAACTATATGAAAAATGGATGTGGCACACCCTTCATCCGCGTACAAGAAAAATGATGAAAATGCGCCTGGGAAAATAAAGCTGATCCTTCCAAAAGGATCAGCTTTATTTTGAATTTGGGGGTTTTTCATATTTTATCCACACAAATGAATATTTCATGAACAGTTTTTGAACACATTGTGACAAATATTTTTCTGATTTATGAACTTTTTTCATAATTAGTTTCAAACATTTTTACTTTTGATATGTTAGAAACGGATTAAAACAATTTCTACGTAACAGTGTTATCTTGTTTGTGAAGGGGGAAGCAAAGCGATGAAGCAGAAGATATGGAAATGGGCTTCGTTGCTTCCGTTATCTTTAGTGCTGTTATTAAGCGGTTGCAGCGAAAATATGCTAGTCATGCGGCCAAAAGGGCCAGTAGCCAAAACGCAATACGATTTAATCCTTTGGTCGATTGGATTTATGCTGCTCATTATTGTCGTCGTATTCGTATTATTTACCGTTGTACTGATTCGCTATCGGGAAAAACCGGGGATGGAAAATTATGAGCCAGAAGAAGAAGGAAACACATTGCTGGAAATCGTCTGGACAGCCATTCCGATTCTTATTGTTACAGCATTGGCCATTCCGACTGTAAAGGCTACCTTTGCTTTGGAAAAGCCAACGAAGGAAAAAGTAGAGCCTATAACGATCCATGTAACAGCAGCGAACTGGAAATGGATTTTTAGCTATCCGGATCAAAATATTGAAACGGTAAACTATGTCAATATTCCTGTAGACGTTCCCGTCAAGTTTAAATTAACGTCCGTTGGCCCGATGAACTCTTTTTGGGTTCCGCAATTAGGTGGACAAAAATATGCAATGGACGGTATGGAAACAGAATTGTTCCTAGAAGCAGATGAACCAGGCTCATACATGGGACGGAGTGCGAACTTCTCAGGAGAAGGCTTTACTCATATGGAGTTTGAAGTAGTGGCCCAAACGCAAAAAGAGTTTAATAAATGGGTCAAAGAGGCACAAAGCACAGCTCCTAAATTGAGTGAAACGAAATATGAAACCATTTTAAAACCAGGGCTCGTTGGCAGAATGACATTCTCCAACACACATCTTGAATGGATCGACCATTCCAAACAGAACAGCCATCATGCGGGAGAGGCCGACGAACAAGCAAGATTGTGCAATCCGCTTGAGGGCAACGGAATAGTAGTAGAGTAGGTTTCGAAGAACATGAAGATAGGGAGCTGTTGTTTGGCGTGCGAGAGATGGTTGGTCAATAGAATGAGGATGTGAGCGATCAACAGCTCCTAAACAATATGTGGCGAAGAGGCTCTTTGTTAGGTAAATGACGTTTTGAACACGTACCTTGCATGGATCGAGCATGCGAAACGATTCGTGAAGGGAGAGAGCGTGTCAGATCGATGAGAGACCGTATCGTCAAGGACAAAGGGACGAAGACGTGCATTCAATGTAAGGAAGGAGGAACAGGTGCATGAAGTGGAGCGAGTTTTTTGTTACAGGGGAACCGCTGATCTATGCAGCCGATGTAGCGATTGTATTAACGGTGATTGGTATTGTTTTCGTTCTTACGTATTTTAAAAAATGGAAATGGCTTTGGGATGAATGGTTGACAACTGTTGACCATAAAAAAATCGGAGTCATGTACATTATTTCAGCGGTGCTGATGTTGTTCCGCGGCGGTGTGGATGCGCTGCTTATGAGGGCGCAATTAACAGCACCAAACATGAAATTTCTCAATTCAGAACATTATAATGAAATTTTCACTACTCACGGTACGATCATGATTTTATTCATGGCGATGCCGTTTATTATCGGGTTGATGAACATTGTCGTACCTTTGCAAATCGGAGCGCGTGATGTCGCGTATCCTTATTTGAATGCGTTAAGCTTTTGGTTATTTTTCGTTGGTGCGATGTTGTTTAATATCTCCTTTGTCATTGGGGGATCGCCGAATGCCGGTTGGACTTCGTATTTCCCGCTTGCTGGCAACGAATTTAGTCCAGGTGTTGGGAATAACTATTATGCGGTTGCTTTGCAAATTTCCGGTATCGGTACGCTGATGACGGGGATTAACTTTCTCGTGACCATTTTAAAAATGCGTGCGCCAGGCATGACATTGATGCGCATGCCAATGTTTACATGGACGATTTTAATCACGTGCGTATTAATTATTTTCGCGTTCCCAGTGTTGACAGTCGCATTGGCGCTTATGACGTTTGACCGTCTATTTGATACACAATTCTTTACGATGGCGAATGGCGGGATGTCGATGCTTTGGGCGAACCTATTCTGGATTTGGGGACATCCGGAAGTATACATTGTCATTTTGCCGTCGTTTGGAATTTTCTCTGAGGTAGTGAGCACGTTTGCTCGCAAACGTCTTTTTGGTTATAAAGCGATGGTCTATTCGATTGTAGGAATTGCCTTTTTAAGCTTTATCGTTTGGGTGCATCACTTCTTTACAATGGGAGCTGGAGCAGCTGTTAACTCGGTTTTCTCGATTACAACGATGGCGATTGCCGTTCCGACGGGTGTGAAAATTTTCAACTGGCTCTTTACGCTTCGTAAAGGGAAAATTCGTTTTACAACAGCGATGCTTTGGTCATTGGCATTCATACCGAACTTTGTCATTGGTGGGGTCACCGGTGTCATGTTAGCCATGGCTGCGGCGGATTATCAATATCATAACAGCTATTTCTTAATTGCCCACTTCCATTACGTGCTAATTGCCGGTACCGTTTTTGCTTGCTTTGCAGGATTGCATTATTGGTATCCAAAAATGTTCGGGCATATTCTAAACGAGCGTTTAGGAAAATGGACATTCTGGCTGTTTATGATCGGATTTAATATTTGCTTCTTCCCAATGTATTTCTTAGGATTAATGGGTATGACGCGACGCATGTATACGTATTCTGAGGGGCTTGGCTGGACGCCGCTTAACGTTGTCGCATCCGTTGGTGCGGTTCTAATGGGAATCGGGTTTATCGTGCTTTGCTATAACATTTATTATAGCGCGCGCTACGGGGAACGCGATATGACGGGAGATCCATGGGATGGCCGTACACTTGAATGGGCGACGTCTTCCCCGGTGGCACATTACAATTTTGCGATCACCCCTGAGGTGAAGGATTTAGATGCATATTGGGAGATGAAGAAATCCGGAAAGGGCTTCGAAATTGATGAGGAAAAATTAAAACCGATTCATATGCCAAGCAATTCCGGTCGTCCGTTCCTTATTTCAATCGCCTTTTTCTTTGCGGGCTTCGGCCTTGTATTTAAATGGTTTTGGTTGGCGATTATCGCAACGATCTTTATTGCTCTTGGATTGATTCTCCGTTCATTTGACGATGATGACGGTTATTATATCAGCGTAGATGAAATTAAACGTACGGAACGTTTGTCGGGAAAGGGGGCATAAGAGATGGCAGAAGCAGCTCATCAGTACGATGAAACGATGCCATTGGAGTATCGAACAGAGGAAAGCCGCCTAAATATTCTAGGGTTTTGGATTTTTCTTGGTGCTGAGGTCGTGTTGTTTGCGACCTTATTCGCCACCTATCTTGTTTTATTCCAACGGACGGGCAGTGGTCCAACGACCAGCGACTTGTTTGAAATTAAAGATGTGATGATTGAGACATTGCTTCTTTTAACAAGTAGCTTTACGTGTGGGCTTGCGGTGTTTGAGATGCGCCGTCGCCGCTTGTCCGGTTTGTTAACATGGCTTTTAGTGACGCTTCTTTTAGGGGCAGGATTTATTACGTTTGAAATTCGTGAGTTTATTCATTATGTGCATGAGGGCGCGACGATCCAGACAAGCGCATTCCTTTCGAGCTTTTTTGTGCTCGTTGGGACGCACGGAGCGCACGTGAGCCTCGGGATTTGCTGGATGATTTTAATTATTATTCAGCTGTTGCAGCGTGGTTTTACTCCAAGAACGGCGCGTAAAGTGTTTATCGTCAGCTTGTACTGGCACTTTCTTGATGTCGTCTGGATTTTCATCTTTACTTTAGTTTATTTGACAGGGATGGTGATGTAAGATGGGAGCAAACCATCACCATGAGACATTTCCTTGGAAACATATTGTTGGGTTTATTTTATCTCTTGTGCTCACATTTATCGCGTTATGGGTGGCTCTGTCGTCAGGCTGGACCATAAAAGCGATTCTTGGCGTGATTGTGACGCTAGCTGTGTTGCAAGCGGCATTGCAGCTGTTTATGTTCATGCACATGACGGAAAGCGACAGCGGCAGAGTTCAAACCATTAATATGCTCTATAGCTTTTTCATCGCTGTTGTTGTTGTCGCTGGTTCGATTTGGGTTATGTGGTTCGTTTTATAATACAAAAGACCGATCTCTGTAACAGAGACCGGTCTTTTTTGTGTATTCGTGTATGACTAAGCTGGATTCGATGGGCTGAGCGGATGCCTCGCATGTCGCGTCATAAAAAATGATCCACTTTGTCCGAAACTCGTCTCTTTTTGAGGTGAGACGTGTTTTCGTTAAAGTGGAGGACAAAGGTTTTTTATAGCACTTTCGATAAAAATGATTTTGTCCGTTCGTGTTGCGGGTTGTCGAAGATGTCGCTTGGCGCTCCTTCTTCGACGATATAGCCGCCGTCCATAAACAGGACGCGGTCGCCAACCTCGCGAGCAAAGCCCATTTCATGGGTGACGACAACCATTGTCATTCCTTCGTTGGCTAACTGCTTCATAACGGATAATACTTCTCCGACCATTTCCGGATCTAATGCCGATGTTGGTTCATCAAACAGCATCACCTTCGGCCCCATGGCTAAGGCGCGGGCGATCGCGACGCGCTGAGCTTGACCGCCAGAGAGAGAGTCAGGATAGACGTTCGCTTTATCTTGAAGGCCGACTTTTTTCAAGAGCTCCAATGCCGTTTCTTTCGCTTTTTCTAGCGTCCATTTGCGGACTTTGACAGGAGCTAGCGTAATGTTATCCAGTACGGTCATATGCGGGAATAAGTTAAAGCGTTGAAACACCATGCCGACCTCTTCCCGCACTTTGTTGATGTTCGTGTTTTTGTCTTTTAAATGGAATCCATCGATTATAATATCGCCCTCGTCAAAGTCTTCAAGCAAATTTAAACAACGTAAAAAGGTGGATTTTCCTGAACCGGATGGGCCGATGACGACCACAACCTCGCGTTCTTTAATGTGTGCATTAATTCCTTTTAATACTTCAAGATCGCCAAATGATTTTTTTAAATTTGTCACTTTAATCATTGGTTCGAATACTTCCTTTCCAAATAATTTAACAATTTACTAAGGGAAAGGGTTAAAATCAAATAAATAAGCGCGACCGTTAAATATGGCTCCCATACGCGATAATATTGTCCCTGTGCGGCTCTCCCCCAATACATGAGCTCCGGGGCCGCAATGACAGCACCAAGAGAGGAGTCTTTTATTAAGACGATAAATTCATTCGCAAATGGTGGAATCATTCGTTTTAACGCCTGCGGTAAAATAATATAACGCATCGCTTGGGTATGGGTCATTCCTAATGAACGGGCGGCTTCCATTTGTCCCTTGTCGATGGATTGAATGCCGGCGCGGAAAATTTCCGCCACATAGGCTGCAGAGTTTAAGGATAAGGATACAGCAAGTGATACGGTAGCGCTTGGCTGTGCAAAGAAAATAGGCATTAACCCAAAATGGACTAACAGCATTTGGACTAATAGCGGTGTACCGCGGAAAAAGTTCACATACCATTCAAATGGGAAGCGAATAAGCCGATTCGTGGACATTTTGCCTAGACCGATGGCAAGTCCGAGGATTGAACCGACAACAATGGAAATAATAGATACAAAAATCGTGATCCCTAGGCCTTTTAGAAAAAAGGGGGCATATTCCTGAATAATATCAAAACGAAAATCCATTCTCCTCACCTTTCTTATAAAAATTGCGTAACTAGCGACGAATAGTTACGCAATTTTTTACCGATTATGATGATTGTTGCTTTAACAAATTATCGAGATTTGGTTCTTTCCCGAACCATTTTTGATAGATTTCAGTATATTTGCCGCTGTCGATGACTTTTTTCAGCGCTTCATCGATTTTTGGCTTCAAATCGCTTCCTTTAGGAAACATAAAGCCGTAAAATTCTGGTTGGAAGTTTGTTGGATCTTCAATCGTTTTTAGTTTTTTATCAGGATTGTTTTTCACGTATTCGTTGGCGACACCATTATCTGTCACAACGGCCTCCACGCCGCCGTTTAAAAGGTCCATAATCGCGACGACGGTATTTTCAAATTTTTTAATGTTTTTGTTTTCAGCCCCGAACAACTTTTCCACGGCTGCTTGTCCCGTCGTTCCATTTTGGACGCCAACCATTTTGCCTTTTAAATCAAGGGCGTTTTTGACTGGGCTATTTTCTTTTACAAGAATCATTTGAATGGATTCGAAATATGGGATAGAGAAATCATAAGTTTGTTTCCGTTTATCGTCAATTGTAATTCCGGAAACACCCATATCCACTTCTTTTCCATTTTGTAAAGCTGCGAATAAAGGATCCCAGCCGGTGTTTTTTAACTCATATTTGATGTCTGCTTCCTTCATGACAGCATCTAACAAATCAACATCAAATCCTACAATTTTCCCTTTATCCATATACTCAAATGGTGCGAATGCAGCATCTGTTCCGACAATGATTTTTTTGTTGTTATCTCCACTTTCTGAAGATTGATCGGATGATTTGCCGCCACACCCTGCTAAAGCCACAAAGAGAGCAAGTATCACAGCAAATACCGCCATTTTTTTCATTATTTCCTTCCCCCTTTATATTGTAAAAATATAAAAAATAACATTAATTTCTCATTTAGTTTCAGCTGATCGATTTCTTCAAGTGTTTCCTAGGACGATTATCATACTACCAGCATTCGTTTGTTTATGCAATACTTTTTATAAAAACAATTTTTGTAATATTTAGAAACAAAGAGAAGAAGATGAGTTCTTTTAGAATAATATGTAATTGAATTCATTGGTTCTTAAAGCATATTAAAAATGTAAATGTAAAATTATACATTTTCAAAAAATGTTTTATTTCAATAAATATATTATAAATTAAGACGATTGAGAAAACAAAATATATTTTTATAATAGAGGAAGAAATAATGCAATC
>NZ_NASY01000053.1:0-18682 GCF_002075365.1 Anoxybacillus sp. UARK-01
GAAATATCGTAATTTTTACCCAATCTCACAAACATATCTTTTGCATAGTCAGATATGGTATCATCAATCACTTTTCTGCGATATTTTACAACCAGAACAAGATGATAATACAGCAGGAACACTGAATGGTTATTATTGTCTCATTTCATTGATACAACGGCCTTTCATTTTTCTAAAACTAATTATATCATAACACACAAAAAAAGAGACCACTTTAGGCTACGCCTAACCGAAATTCATCTCCCACTTTCACTTCGTTTAGAAGTGGGAGACTTCTTTCGGAAAGATGTTAAATTGTCTTGAGAGCTCTTGGCCGATAAGGAATACGGGCAATGACAGTGTGGGGCTCAGAATGAGAACGTTTGTCAACGGTTTAATAAAAAATTTTCTTTTCTCCCTTCTTTTTTCACCTGATTTTCTCTTTTTTTCTTTACAATGCGAATTGTAAGCAGCCATGCGAGAAAACTCAGCAAAAAAAGGAGGTGAGAAGTGATGAAACGGCCCAATCTATTTCTTATTCTTCTCGCAACAATCGCTGCTGTGAGTGGATTGTGTTTGCTCATAAATGCCGGGGTTTCTGGAAGAGTACAAGCGATCCCAATCATGGACATGCCCCATCGCCATGATTTATTTATGGGACGCCACTATGTTGATCACAGTCCACCCATGATCAGAATCTATGAAAACAGTTGGGCCATATGGATTCTCTTCCCTCTGTTGATGAAATGGACCATCATCATCAGCGGCTGGATGCTTTGGAGAACAGCCAAAAGCTCTAGCGGATGGAAATGGGGAGGCTTGGCCCTTATGGGAATCGGCATCACGGCGCTTCTGCCTAAAATATTGCTTGTTCCGTTTATCTTATTTGCGATTTATATGATGTATCACAAGCGACAAGTCCGTGAAGAATGGCCAACAGTTGCCCCTTCATCCGGACAAGCCATAGATTTTCTAGATGAATGGGAAAAAACGATACAGAAAAAGGAGGAATAGAGACGTGGGGATTTTCAAGCGCCTGAAGCGGATCGTCACGGCCGATTTGCACGATTGGATTGACAAATGTGAAGATCCTATTCGCATGACGAAGCAATATCTTCGTGAGTTAAATGAGCAGATTGACAACACCCTGCAAGCACTCGCCCAGCAATTCGCCATCCAGCAGCGCTATGAAATGCTCATTCATCGTACCGAAGAAATCGTGAAAAAAAGAGAACGCCAGGCCAAGCTCGCTATCGAAAAAGAAGAAGAGGCCATCGCAAAAATGGCCCTGCAAGAAAAAATATCCTATGAGAAAAAACTTGAGACATACAAACAGCAGTATAACACATTAATTGAAAAAACAACATACTTAAATGAACAGCTAAAGAAACTGAAAGAAAAGTATGAAGAGCTAAAAATCAAGCATTTTGATTTCATTGCACGAGCTCATGCCGCCAAAGCCATTACAGATGTCAACACGTCACTCGTTTCTTTCAATCCGGAACAGATCCCAAAAGGATTTGAACGTATCGAAGAACATGTTCGGTCCCTTGAAGCAAAAGCCAAAGCAAGCACATACGTATATGAAACACAAAAAACGTTGTCCCTGCCTTCCGTTTTTCATGAAGAAGTAGAACAAGAGCTAGCCAAATTAAAAGCAGCCAAATAAAAACGCGTACCCCCCTTTCATATAGATCACCCCCTTGCCAGCTGGCAAGGGGGATGTGTGTTTAGGAGATAATCGATTGATATCGATCTAAGAGGCTTTGGCCATACATCGTACATGCAAGTAAAAACGCGCCAAGTCCAATATACAAAACCAACCATAGCCACTTCGTTTTTGGATCTGACGCATAATACACTTTTTCTTTTCGCATAGCTTCCTCGCCATCACGGATGGCCTCTTCCAGCTCGTCTTTAGCCTTAAGCAACTTTTCCTCATCGATCATCCAAAAGCTCGTAGCATTTAATAGCAAATCAAGGTTTTCTTTGTAGATCAGCGCTTGATGCTTTCGCAATTTTTGCTGATCCTGTATAACCGGTACGTAACGCTTTCTATCGATTTCCATGCGGCTTTGCTCTTCTGCCCATTTTCGGCGCATCTCATATTGTTCCTGTTCGGTTGCTGACCGGTATGCTTTCAATTGCTCAAGAGCATGCTTGTCTGCTTTTTGTTCCACCTTCAGCATTTCATAACGAAAAGCCTGCCTCATCAGCTCCCAGCATTTCATCGCGCCAAAAAGCAAGATCAAAGCTAATATTCCGTTCGGGCGCCAAATCCAATAAAGCGCTCCTCCTATCAGTCCAAAGAACCAGATTTTTGGAGAGATCACCCCCACAATTCTTCCGCCGTCAAGAGGATGAATCGGAAGCAAATTAAATAAATTAATGATCGCTCCCAGCGCGATTACAAGTCCCCAAAAAGGATCCTCTGTCATCCAATACAGCGGAAAAGCCGGCAAAAACGCCAATGTCCCCCACAGCGGCCCGGCATATGCTAAATAAGCTTCATCATTCGCTGATTCTGGTTGTTTTTTCAGCGCCACCACCGCGCCAATGAAAGGGAGAAAAATCGCTTTAGACGTCGGTATGCCTTTTTTCCGCGCTGCCATGAGATGCCCCATTTCATGCACATAAATCAGATAGATCAACGCCACAGCAAACTTCCATCCATAGACAAGCGCATATAAACCAAAGGAAATAAATAAAGAAATGAGAGAGCTTAGCTTCAAAAATTTTGCAAGCGCCAACAGCCATTTTAGCTTTCCGGCCATAAACAACCCGACAGTCCCTATCGTCATCCACGCTTTTTTCATCCGTGTCAATCCGTTCAATCTTCCTTTCATTTGCGATGCATTTTAAATTCAAGGAACAGTTCATTGTAATAAGCGAGCATCCGTTTTCCCAAATTCTCGTACACTTCTAATCGGCCAATCGAATGGAAATCAGGATAAAACCGTTGATCCTTTACCACTTCTTTTGGCATATATTCCAGCGCTTTTTTGTTTGGCGTGGAATAGCCAACATATTCAGCATTCGCCGCCGCATGCTTCGGATCCAGCATAAAATTAATAAACTGATGCGCTCCTTCAATATTTTTTGCCGTTTTCGGAATCACCATATTATCAAACCATAGATTGGAGCCTTCCTTTGGCACAACATAGTCCAGCTTGTCATTTTCCGCAATAATTTCCGCCGCATCGCCAGACCACACGACCCCAATCGCCGCTTCTTCATTGGCCAGCAACATCTTTATTTCGTCACCGACAATCGCCTTCACATTGGGCGTCAAGGAATCAAGCTTTCTTTTGGCCTGCAATAAATGCGCTTGATTCGTATCATTTAATGAATAATGAAGACTGTTTAGCGCCATTCCCATCACTTCTCGGGCCCCGTCGACAAGCAAAATTTGATTCCGCAAATCCTTGTTCCATAAATCATTCCAGCTTGTCAGCTTTTTGCCGCCAAGCATTTCTGAATTATAGACGATTCCGACCGTGCCCCAAAAATATGGCACAGAATATTGATTGCCCGGATCAAATGATAGATTCAAAAAACGAGGATCGAGGTATTTCAAGTTCGGCAGCTTGGAATGATCAAGCGGAAGAAGCATTCCTTCCTCTTTCATTTTGCTGATCGCATACTCTGACGGTACCGCTACATCAAAGGTCGTTCCCCCTTGAGCGATTTTTGCCATCATAGCTTCGTTCGAATCAAAGGTTTGATAAATGACCTTCCATCCCGTTTCTTTTTCAAATTCCTTAATCAGCTTCGGGTCAATATAGTCACCCCAGTTATAAACAGTCAGCGTATGGTTTCCAGCATAGCCTTCTGATTCATTTAGGCGATAGGATATATAAAGTAAGGCGGCAGTAATCAGCAAAACAGCGGCAAACGATTGAACAAGCCTTCTCATCTGCGCCCTCCTTCCCCGTACAAACGGCCGCCTTTTTGGCTAATGACATAATATCCAACGATAAGAAGGATCGTAAATAAAAACAGAAGGGTCGACAACGCATTGATCGACAAGGAAATTCCTTGCCGCGCTCGTGAATAAATTTCCACCGACAACGTCGAAAAGCCGTTTCCGGTTACGAAAAACGTCACAGCAAAGTCATCAAGTGAATACGTAAGCGCCATAAAGAATCCGGCAAAAATGCCGGGTGTAATAAACGGCAAAATGACCCTTGTTAACACATGCCATTGATTCGCCCCTAAATCGTGCGCCGCATCCATTAAAGTCGGACTCATTTCCTGAAGCTTTGGCAGCACCATCAATACGACAATCGGAACACTGAAGGCAATATGTGATAAGAGAACAGAGATAAACCCCAGCTTGATTCCGGCAATCGTAAATAAAATTAAAAACGAGGCACCAATAATGACATCAGGACTTACGATGAGCACATTGTTAAACGTAAGCAGCAAATTTTTGGCTCTCCGTCTTTTTACATAATAAATCGAAAGCGCCCCCGCCACACCTAAAATCGTCGAGATCGTAGCCGATAACAAAGCGACCACAAGCGTATTGATGACAATAATTAAAAGGCGAGGATCGTGAAATACCTCCTTGTACCATTCGAAGGTAAATCGCTGAAAATGATGCATCGTGCCGCCGCTATTAAACGAATAATACATAAGATAAAAAATAGGCATATATAAAATGACAAATACGATCACTAAATAAATTTGTCCCCATGTTCGATTTCGCTTCATCTGCCTTCCTCACTTCCGGTTTCCTGTTAGCCCGATAATAACCGCCATCGCAATCATTAAAAACACGGCAATGGTCGCTCCCATTCCCCAATCCTGGGTCACGAGGAAATGCTCCTCAACCGCCGTCCCCAGAGTAATGACGCGATTGCCAGCGATTAAACGCGTAATCATGAACAGAGATAATGACGGGATAAACACCGCTTGGCAGCCCGCTTTTACACCATCCAGCGTCAATGGAAACACAACGCGGCGGAATGTCGTCCATGCGGAAGCCCCGAGATCGCGTGCGGCATCCACAAGCGACGGATTCAGCTCTTCAAGCGCATTGAAAATAGGAAGCACCATAAACGGAATAAAAATATAAACCGATACGAAAACAAAGCTAAAGTCTGTAAATAAAATTTGTTTTTTGCCGATTCCCAACATTTCTAAAATAGCATTAGCTAAGCCGAACGTCCCAAAAATACCTAAAAAAGCATACGCCTTCAGCAACAAATTGACCCACGTCGGCAAAATAATCAATAAAAGCCATAGCTGCTTATGTTTCGTTTTTGTTAAAAAATAAGCGGTTGGATAAGCAATCAGCAACGAAAACAACGTAATTAAAAACGCATACCAAAACGAATTCAGCGCCATTTTCAAGTAGATAGGAGTAAAAAATTTCTCGTAATTGGCAATGGTCCATTTTCCTTCAATATCGAAAAAGGAATAATACACAATAAGCAAAATGGGCGCCGCGACAAATAAAGCGATCCACAACACATACGGAATTAAATAAAGGTTACGCACATTATGTCTCATGGCGGCCATCATCCATCTCCCCCATGTGCATAACATGAATCGCCTCCGGTTCAAAATAAAGGCCGATCTCTTCTCCAACTTCCGCTTTTTTCGTAGAATGGACAAGCCACTCATTGCCGTTTTCATCATAGGCGCAAATTTCATAGTGCACGCCGCGGAACAACAGAGAATCTACCCGCACACGCAATTTGCCGCGCTCCGGTGCCGTCATTTCTAAATCCTCTGGGCGAATGACAATCTCGACGTGTTCATTTGGCAAAAATCCGCTGTCTACGCATTCAAACTGTTTTCCGGCAAATTCCACAAGAAAATCTTGAATCATGCGTCCCGGCAAAATGTTCGATTCGCCGATGAAATCCGCAACAAACCGATTGACCGGTTCATCATAAATATCTTTTGGCGTACCACTTTGCTGAATTTTTCCTTTGTTTAGCACAAAAATTTGATCCGACATCGCCAGCGCTTCTTCTTGATCATGTGTAACGAAGATAAAAGTAATGCCTAATCGGCGCTGCAGCTCCCTTAATTCATATTGCATTTCTGTCCGCAGCTTCAAATCAAGCGCTGATAGCGGTTCATCAAGCAGCAGCACCTCCGGCTCGTTCACAATCGCGCGCGCGATCGCCACCCGTTGCCGTTGTCCGCCCGACATTTCTTGAATTCTACGATTTTCATATCCTTCTAAATTGACAAACCGCAGCGCTTCCTTCACTTTTTTATCAATCTCGCCCTGCTTCATTTTTTTTATGCGCAGCCCGAATGCCACATTTTCAAACACATCCAAATGAGGAAATAAAGCATAATCTTGAAACACGGTATTCACTTGCCGCTTATTAGCCGGAACCTGGTTGATCGGCTGATCGTGAAAATAAATCGTTCCGCGCGACGGCTCAATAAAGCCCGCAATCAGCCGCAGAATCGTCGTCTTTCCGCATCCTGACGGCCCCAGCAGCGTATAAAACTTTCCTCTCTCAATTTCGAAGCTTACATCGTCAAGCACCGCAACCCCATCATACAGCTTTGTCACACGCTCAAAGCGGATGATTGCATCTTTCAACTTCCAGCCCTCCATTGTATGCAAAATCGGCGAACCAATCATTCGCTTTACTATCATTCCTATTAGAACATGTGAAAGTCGAAAGCGCAACGGGAAATTTTCTAAAAAACAGAAAAGATCCGCTCCTTTCCAGATTCGCATAAAGCAGGAGCGGAAAAACGGCAGACGATGACAAAATAAGGGCGGCGGAGCCATCCATACAATGAAGCCGCCTAGAACACCGAAGATCGGAAGAGGGTGACAGACTTGTCTCTGTCACGAAAGCACACAGCAAAGAATCGAACAGCAAGCGGTAAACCGATTACCACGAAATAACGACAGCTAAGCTTTAAGGAAATCAGAGATTCTTCTATTTTCCCCACACAATCAAAAAAGATCGTTCCTTCTATGTTATCCCTGTTAGGGTTTCAATCCCTCATAGTTAAGATAAAAACAAGGCTAGAAGGTATAAAGTCAAAGACCATCGAGCTGAGTTTCAATCCCTCATAGTTAAGATAAAAACCCTCGGTGTGTGAAAGAAAAAATGTGGAAAGAACTAATGTTTCAATCCCTCATAGTTAAGATAAAAACGGTACCACCTGATTGGGTTTTGCAAGGAGACATACTACCAGTTTCAATCCCTCATAGTTAAGATAAAAACTCGTGTTGCGATGGTTGTACCGTTGATTTTTTCGGGTTTCAATCCCTCATAGTTAAGATAAAAACATTCCACTATTAGCCTACAAGGCTCACCAACTTATAGGTTTCAATCCCTCATAGTTAAGATAAAAACCAATTCCTAAAATCACTTACATTCCCTCCTTTAGTTAGTTTCAATCCCTCATAGTTAAGATAAAAACAACGCGTGATTCTTTTCTACTTCGCGCCACGTACGAGTTTCAATCCCTCATAGTTAAGATAAAAACTTATCGCTCCAACATATGCTTTTATAGAGATTTCTGCGTTTCAATCCCTCATAGTTAAGATAAAAACACATTATACTTTTCAAACGTCTGGAGTAGCAAATAGTTTCAATCCCTCATAGTTAAGATAAAAACAGATACTAGACCGTAGGCAAGCAAAGAAACAATGGGGTTTCAATCCCTCATAGTTAAGATAAAAACGTCATCGCCTGGCAAAAAAGAAGATCCCAAAATCGCGTTTCAATCCCTCATAGTTAAGATAAAAACGTTTGCGGAACATAGATCACTTTTTCTTTTGTGACAGTTTCAATCCCTCATAGTTAAGATAAAAACCCGCTACACCCGGAAACGGTCTAAATGGGATCATTCGATGTTTCAATCCCTCATAGTTAAGATAAAAACCCTAAAAAATATTGTTAAATCAACATTTGGAAAATCAATACAACGTTATTATAAACTTATCTAAAGATTCTATCAATATTTTATTTCTCTTATCACGATAGGAATTTTTGCAAATAGAAAATTGTCGTCGATCCCCCGGGATTCGTACGCTACTAGAGGTCGACGACAAAGAAATACAACTACTCTATGATCTCAAACATTCCAAATCCCTGCGAGTTTTTGGAACCGACCCCAACATCATACATAAATTTCAAATAAGCAAGCGGGGCCTGAATTTCATAAGTTCCATTCCATGCATTGATACGGAAATCTTTAAACGCTGTAATCACTTTATCTTTTTCTGTTACTTTGATCGGCTTAATCTTGACTCTCTCCGTTGGCTGCACTTGAAAATAGGCTTGAAACTTATTGCAAAAATTTTTCTCTATCATATCTGAAAAAACAAGATCAAGCGGCGAAAAAAAATGGGTTCGCTTATCGCCATATCGGTTTTCATAAGTACTGTAGACCGTAAGCGGCGATAGCATTCGAATTCGATAGGCGTGCTTTTCAGTGATATCTAGCGCTTTCACTATCGTTTCCTCAATATGAATCGGCTGTCCATTAAGGTTAAAGTGTTCCTTCAATACATAGTTTCTTCCCAAATCGACAATAAGAGACTCCACCACAGATGAAACATGCCATGTCACTTGGTCAAAAAACTCGATTTTTTTCTCATGCCGATGTATACGGTATGTTCCATAAAGCCGGCTAAAGGTAAATAGTTTAAACCTCCGCTTTTCTTTTGTATATCCAACATTGTGCAAAAAATCCGCAAGGTCAAAATCTTGAATGGAACGGTATAAAAATCCTTGCAACACTTCTTCATAGTTGATCGGTAATATAAGGGTTCCATCTTTTGGTCTAAATCGAATCGTAAGCCTCATCTGTTCCTCCTATAAAATGTTGTCTTCTCCGCCTTTTCGTAACCCCATCTCTTCGCGTTTCGAATATTTTTGCGTGCGAAACGTATAAAACACAATAGAATCTGTATCGGGATCCATGATATTCGCCAGTTCCATTTTTAGCTTGACATAATTGGCTTCGGAAATTTCCCCTTCTAACACCGAGTTTTGCACCCAATATAAATACTTCCTTGCAATCTTTAACGCTTTGGCGACACGCTTTTTATCAAAATCATAGACGAGTATCACAAACATAGCAACACCTACCATAACGAGCGATACGGCTCATATTCTTTTTCGCCGAGAAGATGCTTTTGAATCTTATAAAGCTCAAGACGAATGAGACGACGGTATGAGACAGACTTACCTAGATGCCTGTGATTGACCGTTGTTTTCATGCGCTTGTCCAATTCTTCAATAAATTTTCTCCGCCCCTCTTCTGACAGCAAAATCCCTTCCATATGTTTATCAAACTCTTTTTTCGTAATCATCTTTTTATTAATAAGTGTAAAAATGAGACGATCGACCATAATCGGTTTAAATATTTCCGCAATATCCAAGTTTAACGAAAAACGCCGAAAATTCGTCGCGTGCAAAAAACCGATACGCGGATCTAAATAAGTTTTGTAGATTTCACTTAACACCATCGTATAGCAAAACTGATTCCCAAAGCTAATCATGGCATTTAACCGATTGAGCGGCGGCCTTTTTGAACGCTTTTCAAATAAAAAATCCGGATGATGGTTTAAAATATCATCAAACATACGATAATATTTCTCACGCACATGCCCTTCTGTTGACATCATTTCCTCGACGCTTGTCCATTGCTCCAATTTCGCCCGGCTTGACTGGAAATCGAAAATCATCTCCTTAAATTTTTCTTGATTGGTTTTTACACGATTTTGATAATATTTCAACACTTGGATCATTTGTCCGATCGAACCGTCGATAAATTTCCGCGCTAAGGCGAGACGTTTTTCCGGATCTAAATACGCTTCGGCCTGTTTTAAAATAACGTGTCCGGCATTTAAATGTTCACGTGGGTAAAACGTTCCCGTATAATAACCGTGATAATTAAAATAGTGAATACAAATACGTTTTTGCGCCATGAGCTCCAAAAACTTCTTGGTGACATTCACTTCGCCAAAAATATAGATGTCATTAATATCTTCAACAGGCAAGACCCGCTTGCGCTCAGCTGTTTCAAAACAAATACTATTGTCTTGCCGGAACAACTCGCCGCTTTGAAAAATATAAAGTGTTTTTTTCATCATGATTCCTCCGCAAAACAATATTCACGATAGGCGCAGCTTCGGCAAAATTGAATTTTTTTTGGTTCTGGCGGAATAGGTAACCGGGCAATGCGGCGAATATCAGCGACCGCTTCTTCCAATACTTTTTTTCCTTCTTCTGTCCATTCCACTTTCGTTACTTTCTTTTCTTTTGGAAACAATAACTCCCCTTTTGCCTCAATCCCCATTTTCTTCAATGTATCCAGATAGTACAAGAGTTGATAGTAGGCACTTTTTTCATAGGTGGATGATTTTTTCACTTCTCCAACAACCAAAGTGTCCCCCTCGCGACGAATACGGTCCACTTTAATATTACCAATTAGCATTTCTTTTTTCTGACGCTGATACGTTGTTTCCGAGATGAAGCGGCCAATTTCGAGGTTATCGTCCTCTTGATCGGCCGCAATTTGGTGGGCAATCAGCCAAACCTCGCGTTTACAAATAAAGTAGTACCAAATATGCGTGCCATTTACATCCATTACATAATCCATGCATCCACCATCTCACTCGAGCGAATCAGTCCATATTCGCTGTTATAATATTGGTTTAATAGATCATTAGACAAATGAAGCATTCGTGTTTTTTCATATAAATCGCGGTCTAAATTTTTCACAAGCTGAATCGGTGCCGAAATTACGTACTGAAGGATATCCCTTTTTAAACGCAAATAATTTTCAAATCTCGTTTCTAAATTGCTTTCTTCGATAACGGTCGTTATATATTCTTGCCAGATTGCTATAGCGCGGTCATCCACTTCGACAAACACATCTACTGCTTGATATGCGTTTTCAATCAGTTGAAATTCTGATACATATTCCGGCTTTTGCTTGATTCCCGGCTTATCTTTGGCATCAAACTTTAACTCTTCCATCGCTTTTATAATCCCATCGGAGGCTGTGAACGATTTAGCGTTTTTTACATTGGAAAAATATTGATGGATAGCATCAAAAAATTGGTGTTCCAACATCGATTCCTCTGGAAGCAGTTCTTTAGCGATATTTGTATGGATCGCACCGTATACATATTTGGATTCCAACGCCCCATTTCGTTCCATCGGCGTAATGTACACTTTCCCTAAACAATCCTTTTGCCCGTTGCGGTTGCAGCGTCCCGCCGCCTGTACAATGGAGTCAGTCGGTCCCAAGTCGCGGTACACCACATCAAAGTCGACATCTACTCCTGCTTCCACAACCTGTGTAGAAATGACGGCTACCTTTTGCTTCTCTTTAAGAAGGTCTTTGATCGCTTCAATACGCTGTTTACGTTCGCAAGGAACAATGTTGGTAGAAAGGTAGAAAACATGATAACCGTGCTGCTTCAGCCATTTTTTGAGTCGTTCGTACACATCAATAGACGTTTTAATTGTATTAAAAATTGCTAAATACGTTTTTCCATCCTCAAAGTGAAGTTGAAATTGTTCCATCCACTCATCTACATTGTATGTCCCTTTGCTTCCCTTGAGCCACTGAAGATGGACACGCTCCATTTCTTGAAAAAAGTGAATCGGCTGAACGGACTCTGATTCTAAAAGCTCTATCGTTTCACCTTGTGGAAAAATGAGCGGCTGTGTAGCTGTTAATAATAAAATTTTGCAAGAAAACAATTCAGCCATATTCGACAGCACAACGCGCAACAACGGCCAATACTCAACTGGCACGTTTTGAATTTCATCGAGAATTAAAATGCTTCCTGCAATTTGATGAAACTTCTTCAGCGCCCGATTTTCATAGCCGATAAGAGTTTGAAACAGTTGAACAAACGTCGTAATAATAAACTCGGCTTCCCAGCTTTCTGTCAGCAACAAGGCTTGTCTAAGCGGCAACTCTTGATGGTCTGTGCGGTATTGAAACGTGGATAAATGATGATGTTTAACCAAATAACGTTGCTCATTTCCTTTGAAATCTTGTAATTGGGCAAGAAGATCGTAAATCACTTTCTCATTTTGATCAATGACGCTCGTAAACGGCAGGGCATAAATAATTTTGGGCGTATATCCCTCATATTTCTGCGCGTGTTCCCGCCATTTTAAAGCAACAGAAATAGATAAAAGCGTTTTTCCCGCCCCCGTTGGCGCTGTCAATGTAAATAGCCTTTGTGCAGCATTAGTGCGGGCAATTTGTTCGATTCGTTCCATGACCGTCCCATACATTCGGTTGCGCCAACCGTTTGTTCCTTCAAGTATTTCCACATCAAAATTCGCTTGGCGATATTGATCGACTAGATGGCCCGGAATATGGACGCACGAGTTTCGCTTAATATTAGCTGCAGACCATTTATCAGCGTCGATTAATACAGAGTATAACAACAACGCATAATAATATAATTTTGCCGTAAGCGCTCCTCTTTTCCGTCGCGTAAGCAAATAAAATTGGCGATACGTTTCATCAAAAGCGTTCTCATAATGTTGTATAAAATTTGCAAGTTCTTCAGATAAGGAAAGCGGGATCTGCAACTCCTCCCATAGTGGCGATAAATCCCCAATAATGGACGAGGCATGCTTTTTTATATCTTCCAATTGAATTTTTAACGTCCGCACCCGATCATACAGCGAGCGCTGTACGTCATCTTCATAAATGTCATTTGAATCTGTTACATCTAGTGCTATATCGCGCAAATTCCCATGGTGGTGCATGACGGCAAAATATCCTAGCAGCGGAGCAAATTCTGACCATGAAGCAGGCAAGCTTTTGGAGCGGCATAGCAAGTGTGCAGCAAACACCGCAGAAATAAACGAGTGATGATGTAAATCTCCTTCCGTCTCTTTCGTTCGCAAATACGTTTGAAAGTAAGATAAGTATTTTCCGAAATCGTGTGTGACGGCTACGATCTTGCCTATGTATTGCACCGTTTCGTAGTCTTCTCTCGATAAAGGTACATACTCAAGCAGAGTTTTTAAATATTCATATACTTCCCGCAAATGAACTACTAATCTTTTATCTGGTTTTGTATGCGACAAATACATGCTTCCACCCCCTAAAAAATAGCGCGGCGGTCTGACATGCGCGCTACATGAACAACACATGTTCCCTTTCGTTGCCGTACGTGACAGTAACGTATGGCACGTTAGGAACAGCGACCAACCGCCGCGACAATTCTAGCAAATAGTAGTCCGTCTCGAGAATGGCTCGTTCTTTCGTAAAATGGCGGGTCATAAATTCTTTCACAAACCTCGTGTCAGTTGACAGCTGAAGCGAGCGCTCGCGCAAATCCGAGATGCGCGCGACCGAATGGATCGGGATTAAACCGTCTGACTCATTTTGTACCCCTTCCGCCTCCGCGATCCACTCTAGTTGTCCAAGCAATTCCGACAGACCGAGATACGGCGGGTAAATATATCGGTTTGACTGAACCCGTTTCTTTACATCTTCATAAATCACCGGGTCTTTATGAGAAAAATAAACGCGGTAACGCAATGCCATCTCTTCTTTTCTCGGAAGCACAAACTCAAGAGGGATTTGCGTATGTCCTGCACTATTGTTAAGATGACCCTTTGATGTCACCAACATATAATTGACTGTTTGTATCATTTTTCGAACCGGGGTGCGGACGGAAAGCCCCACTTGGCATTGATCGAATGAAAATGGCTCGTAATAACCGTCTCTCTCGATTCCTAAGATTCCTGCAATTAATCCCACAATCGTTGTTCGCGGCGGAAAGAAATATGATAGAGAAGATGAGTTCGTATCCATCTTTCGAAAATGCCCCATCTTCCCGATCAAATCAAAAATGAGTATATTCATACATGTCACCCTTTTTACAGCACTGAAACTAGCTTGCCTGCTACGTCGTTAGGCAGAAGATCCGCCAATTGACCTTTCTGTCCTTCGTAGCTTAACAATAAATTCGAATCTTGCCAGTAATAAACATGGGCAATTTCATCATTGATTTCTAACAATCTATTCACTAGTGCATCGATCCGAAGTTCGACTTCAGAGATGCTGCGCAGCCCCTCTGTTTCTGTTAAACTGATTAAATCGCGCAAATCTCCCGCTACAAATTCTGGAGAAGTGTATTCCACGCGCATATATAGACGCGGATATTGACCAACTTTACTGCGGGTGGCACTCAACGGAATCGCCTTCACCATCGCCTGATCCAACAGGCGAACATCGTCTTCCGCAAGCCGTGTATGCGTGGCGCGATGGCCGCTAACAATGCCATGAAAGGCTAAAAATGAGTAGTATACACGGTAATCTTTTCCGATATTGCCGCCATCATTTTTGTTATCCGAACCAAAATGCGAAGTAATGCTCGTCGATTCAACAAGCGTCACTTTGTTTAATGAGTAGCCCCAATTGAATTGAATCGGACCAATAAATGTCATGGAACTTCCTTTATCCTCAGATTTCAACGGCATCGTCGCTCCAAACAGCCGAACATCAATGAGTTGATCCAACATCCAATCTTGCTGCTCTTTCGATAATTTATTAACATTTACCTTTCCTTCAAATTTGTCAAATAAATGCTTGATTCGTTCAGTCGCGTTGACCGTCTCTCCATCTACTTTTCCTACAAAAATTTCTTTGCCGATTTGTTCAAAGTAATCACGGAGATAGCGTTTTAAACGAACATCGCTTACTAAGTTCACTGAGCGCTCATAATCCATGCGCGGACGGTTCTCTTCGTCGATGTCACCGTTCGGATTGGTCAGCTTGGCATCATAAAGAAATAACATATCGCTATTATTCATCACTTGCTTTCCTCCTTATCATTCTTTTCTTTTTTGGCGTTCTCCAAAATCCGTTTCGTTCCATAAGCATAACCTGACAATAAATAAAAAACGCTTTCACGATCTGATAAACTCCATTTTTCCTGCATGGCCGCATCTAACAAATGTTTATGCTCCGCGTAAATAAGCTCATTATGCGCAGAAGCAATTTTCAACTGCCGAAGTTTGTCGGGGATTTCGTTAGAAAGAAACATAATTCTTTGTTTGCTCATGCCGTGATAGTTGATTTTGGACAAAATCGGCTTATTCGCCGTTCTTCCCGTCCGAGCTTGTCCAAGCGCTTCTGCCCGGGCGCTCGCTTTTTTGACTTGCTCAGCTCCGATTCGAGCAATTAAATAGCCAAGCAAAAACAATGCGCTTTGTGCAGCAGTGTAGTTCATCGTTCCCATATAATCGGCTATTTCCGCATCCGGCAATGCATAGGAGATGCCATCCGCCATTTCCTTCGCCTCCTTTATCAGTTCAAGCTTGTATAACAGTTTTAGGAGTAGCTGTGCTTGTATCATTGCATCTACTAGCTGAACATCGTTATATTCCTTTTTACCGTTGAATTGATAAACGTCATAGTGTGCATATGCGTAAATTTTTGCCAATTGCACAAATTGCGTAATGAGCCAATGGTATGATAAAGGCTTTTTTGTAAGCAATGATTCATACACATGCAAAATTTTGCGCTTCTCTAAGTTGTCTCCCTTTTTCACACGCATCGGAATAAGATAGTAAATCGCATCCAAGCCAAGGTTAAATTTTGTCTGACTAAAAAATCGGCGCCCTAGTCCTTCCACCTGTCTCATCTCTCTGCTTAACTGTCGCAAATACGTTAACGGAACATCTGACACAAGTTTGTTAATCTTTAAAGAAGCTTGCGCTTTCGTGTAAAAAAGAAAATGCAAAGCAATGTAGTTATCCATCTGCTCTTCAAAACGCCTGTAATTCTCAATATATTTATGCAACTCTTTAGCGGTTTCCGCTGTTTTAATGGTTCGGACAAACTGCTGAATATACTCGCTAATTGTCTCCAGCGGCGCATTCTTAAATGGGATATCGTATAAAAAGTCTGGAATGATATAACAAGGCAAACCGCTAAATCGGGTATTAAAGTTGCGAAGAATATATGCTTCTCCGGCCATAATCGCTTGGTAAGCGTCACGGCTAATGGATAAGTTTTTTACAAACGATTTTTTGTCAAAACCGCTTGCAAAACTAATTTTCTGGTTTATGTAATAGTTAAACTTTAATTTCGTAGTCTCGCCCGTGACAGCCTCTGTTTGGTTAGTCAGCGCACACACACCTGTTTTTGCGTCTTCAAACACGCTAAGTTTATCGGCAAGGACTAACCGTTCATATTCTGGCTGTTTGACTACTAACTGTCCATCAAGCGATAGAGAATATAATAAAACATCTTTAGAATTTACATTTAATTTTGCTTCAACAAATTGTTGAAACTGCTTTGCTACCGCGCTAAGCGCCTTTTTCCCGTCTCTTTCGGTCAACGTGCCACCAATGTAGTCAGGATTGAATACATAGCGATAGCGCTCGCCTGAATTTTGTGTCTCGCCCAAATCAACAAAAAACCGCTGATGTGCTTCTGTTAAAAAAACATAATAAGGGTCTTCACGATCCCATCGTTCAAGCAAGTTAGGAATGGTTTGCCCTAACAAATATTCAACATTTCTCACCGTGCCGTACCATTGTGGACTCGCTGCCCCATCTGCTGTGCCAATCCATAAAAAATCAAGCGAAGTAGATGAGTCCACCTCTTTAAGTATCAAGTGAATCTTTTGATCAGCAATCGCCAAATCAACAATGACCACATATTTAACAGCGGCAGCTGAATGCTCAACCGGCAGCGTGATGGCTTGAACAATCGATGAATTTCCTTCCATCAAATATTTGTGACCAAGGGAGTAGATCGTTTTAATCATTATCCCACCTCCTTTAGGATTGAATTACTACAACTAAGGAGATTTTACCATAAAAACCCTCTAATTCAAGATCTAACGCAAAAATTTCACATTTTATTCTAACTTTTCTGAATTCAACTAGTACCCTCGGAAAAAATCATGAATTTGCGCTGTATCTACCTGTATATGGACTTTTCTGATCTTATTCTTCTTATGCTCCATGCATGTTTTACTGGATACAAAAAGTATATGGATACGCATCTTTTGTCCTCCTTCAAAATTTTTTACAATTACATTTTTAATTAAATTTACCTCGAATTTTCTTAAATATTCATTTGTCTTCATTCCTAAGTAGGTAAGATAACAATGACATTATTAATGTTTTAATTCTTATTTAAGGTAAGATAGCCATATAGAGCGAATAAAAATAATACTGCACACTATCCATCATAGTTGCCAATACAGACATTTTATATTCTATTTTCATTGCTTTTTACCTCGTTCCTCAATTAAGGGGAAATTTATTTATGTCAATTTTCAGTTTATTTTATTGTAAAAAATATGCACATGCCAATACAAACGATTGCATTAACCTGTGCACAATAACAGATGGAGAATCATTCTTACAAATTCATTATACAACGAATTTGTAACATTTTTTAAAAACCAAAAATATTTCCTTATATTTTCTTTTTATTGTAAAACGTACCGCAAAGATTGACATTAATGAAGTTTCTAAGTGGGAACGTGTATATATACACTTCATGAAAAACAATTTACAGGACAGTTCAAAGATATTTATAACAAAAACATAATGCACTCGCATTCAGTATCTAAAAAACTAAGGAGACACTCCTACTCAATCTATCCTCATGCTCGAACAAAAACTCTCCTAGTCACGATTCAGATATTCCAATGCTTTTTGATTCCTCATAGTTAAGATAAAAAACAGTTAACCATTGATATATCAAAAATTAGTTACTACGACACCATCATTATACATAGCTTAAAAAATTGATACAATCTTCAAAAGGGATTATGTCTGATAGGAAGTGCGAAAAAAATAAGGGGTCGTCAATCTCCCAGGATTTTAGCACGATTGGGGGATCGACGACCATTGAATACCTCAATCATTTGATATGCAATCATGAAATGTCCGCTTGTTCTTGAACTATTAGGATAATAACCATTGACAAGTTGGATGGCATGGAGTGCTACTTATTAATTCATTCGCTGTATAGGCTAAAGCTAGCATTTTCGCCTAACACCTATCCCCCTCTACACATAATGTCTAGGTAATTTTCTACTTTAAAGAGAGGGGAAGGCAAGGGATCTCGATTTTTCTATACAAATTGAACGTGTTGCAAAACGCATAACGGGTGCATAAAAGGACGCAAAAAATCCACCGTCTTGGAAATCATATACAGTGACCAAAAACACATTTCCAAGGGGTGGACACTATCATGATTTCCAATTTTGTTATCGAACATGCACTGAATAGCGAAATGGATCCTCTTTTACAGGCTTTATTTCAATACATCGACCAACTTTCTTTACCAGAAACACCTTATATAACCGGGCGACCACCGATTTCGAAAAAATCATTGTTAAAATGTTTCTTTTTAAAAACCTATTTTTCCATTGATTCTTTACGTCAGTTAGTGGAAACACTCGATCGATTTGGCTACTTCCGGCGTATTTGTGGACTCAAAGAGGTTCCACATCTTTCTACGTTTTCACGTGCAGGTAAGTGGTTTCGAGAACAAGGATTTTCCACATTTAATGCTCGACTTCTAAAAGATTTAGGTGTTCGGTATCCCAAAATTGTCATCATCGACAGTACGGCACTCCGAAGCAGTTTTTATGATTCTCAAGCGAGATGGGGGATTTCGACTCGGTATAACTGGTTCAAAGGATATAAGTTGCACCTTTGTACAACCACAGAAGGAATCGTCC
>NZ_NASY01000054.1:0-43398 GCF_002075365.1 Anoxybacillus sp. UARK-01
ATTGTGTAAACGTTTACAATTTAAACGCTTTACATCGCTAAAATATCTTGATAAAACCTAATTTAAAAATGTTTTGATCTAATAGTCTAGCATATTGAAAATGTTATTTTTTTATTACGTTTATAAAACGTCTTATATTATTCTCGTATTATTAAGAGGGGTGGAGAAATGAAACGAGGGATGAAAGTTGGAGATACAGCTGTTGTGGAGGTGGTTGTCACTCCTGATATGTTTGCGCAATTTGAAGGCCATGTCGTTCATCCGGTTTATTCGACGGTTTCGATGGTGTATCACATGGAATGGGCATCGCGAAAAATTATATTGCCGTATCTTGAAGATCATGAGGAAGGAATGGGGGCAGCTGTTTTTGTTAAGCATGTGGCCCCAACTCTGGAAGGATCGACGGTAACCGTTACGGCCACGGTAACGGAGCTTCGCGATCATGTTGTGATGACGAAGGTGGAAGCGAAAAATGGCGAAAGATTGATTGGTGTGGGCGAGGTCAAGCAAGTCATTTTGCCAAAGGAAAAAATTAAGGAGATGCTTCAAGCGACACTACATTCATAGGAGGAAGAGGGAATGAATGCGGTTACAAATGAATGGAAATCCATTGATTTATTTACACAAATGAAGGAGCATGAGCAAGTCATTTTTTGCAATGATGAACAAACAGGCTTGAAAGCGATTATTGCCATTCATAATACGACGTTAGGGCCGGCTCTCGGTGGCTGTCGTATGCAGCCGTACCCTACTGTTGATGCAGCGCTTTTTGATGTGCTTCGCCTTTCAAAAGGAATGACGTATAAATGCATTGCGGCCGATGTCGATTTTGGTGGAGGAAAGGCGGTTATCATTGGTGATCCGAATAAAGATAAAACACCGGAATTGTTTCGAGCGCTGGGCCAGTTTGTTGAATCGTTAAACGGCCGTTTCTATACAGGAACAGATATGGGGACAACTCCAGAAGATTTCGTACATGCGATGAAGGAAACGGACTGTATCGTCGGTGTGCCGCAAGAGTATGGCGGAAGCGGTGACTCCTCCGTTCCGACAGCGTTGGGTGTGATTTACGGCCTGCAAGCGACGAACAAAGCGTTATGGGGAAGCGACGACCTCCAAGGCAAAACGTATGCGATTCAAGGGCTTGGCAAGGTTGGTTATAAGGTGGCAGAGCAGCTGTTAGAAAAAGGTGCCAATCTTTATGTTTGCGACATTAACCAAGCGGCTGTTGATTCGATTGTTTCCTATGCGAAAGAAATCGGCGGCTCGGTAAAAGTGGTACAAGGTGACGAAATATACCGAACCGATGCAGATGTGTTTGTGCCATGTGCTTTTGGAAATGTTGTCAACGACGACACCATTGATGCATTTAAAGTAAGAGCCATTGTCGGTTCTGCCAATAACCAATTGCTTGATGTACGGCATGGTCAGATGCTGCAAGAAAGAGGCATTTTATACGCGCCGGATTATATTGTCAATGCAGGTGGCCTCATTCAAGTATCGGATGAATTATACGGCCCAAATAAAGAACGCGTGCTGCAAAAGACGAAAGCCATTTATTCGACGCTTCTTGATATTTATACACAAGCGGAAAATGAACAACTTACAACGATCGAAGCTGCGAACCGCTTCTGTGAAAAGCGGCTGGAAATGCGAAGCAGAAGAAACAATTTCTTCTCTCATAAAAAGCGTCCGAAATGGGATATTCGTCTGTAAATAATGAAGAAAAGAGGGTGATGGGATGGAACAGCAATTTCCAATGATTCAAGTGATGAATAACGATGGGGAACTTGTAATGACAGAATACCGTGAACAAATCACAAAAGAATTGGCCATGACCTTTTACCGCCATTTAATGCGCACAAGAACGTTCGACCGAAAATGTGTCAGCCTTCAGCGGCAAGGACGAATCGGAACGTATGCGCCGTATGAAGGACAAGAGGCAGCGCAAGTCGGCAGTGCGCTCGCGCTAAAGGATGATGATTGGTTGTTTCCGACCTATCGCGATCATGGGGCAACGATGACGTTTGGCCATTCGTTAACCCGCATTTTGCTGTATTGGAGAGGCCGAAACGAAGGGTGCGTTCCGCCAAACGGCAAGAAAATCTTCCCGCCAAGCGTGCCGATTGCGACGCAATTGCCGCATGCAGCGGGTGCAGCGTATGCAGAAAAAAGAAAAGGAACAAAAAATGCGGCCATCGTTTATTTTGGAGACGGAGCGACATCGGAAGGAGATTTCCATGAAGGTTTAAATATTGCCAGCGTCTTTCAAGCGCCAGTTGTCTTCTTCAATCAAAATAATCAATATGCGATTTCTGTGCCGATAACAAAACAAATGAATTCGCAAACGATCGCGCAAAAAGCATTAGCATACGATATTCCGGGTGTTCGCGTCGACGGAAATGATGTGTTCGCGGTATATTTTGAAACACAGAAAGCGCTTGAACGGGCAAGAAATGGTGAAGGACCGACGCTCATTGAAGCAATCACATGGAGATATGGGGCGCATACGACAGCGGATGATCCGACAAAATACCGCAATCAAGATGAAAGCAAAAAGCGTCGCGAGCTGGCTGATCCAATCCAGCGTCTTGAGCGATTCATGAAACGAGAAGGCTTTTGGGATGAAACGTGGGCACAATCGGTTCAAGAAGAAGTGGGACGGGAAGTCGAGCGAGCAATAACGGAAATGGAAAACTACCCAGAAGCCAAATCGGACGATATGTTTGATTACGTATTCGCTCAGCCAACGTGGACGATTGAACAACAAAAGAATGAATATAATGCATGGAAACGGGGGAGTATCCGATGACAATGGCGGTTAAAACAAATACGTTGACGCTTGTTCAGGCAGTGACAGATGCGATGCGGACCATGTTGCGTGAACGGGATGATGTCCTTGTGCTTGGAGAAGATGTCGGCAAAAACGGCGGAGTATTCCGCGCCACTGACGGGCTGCAAGCGGAATTTGGAGAAGATCGGGTGATCGACACGCCATTAAGTGAAGCGGGATTTACGGGCGCGGCCATCGGCATGGCGGTTAACGGATTCCGACCGATTGTTGAAATTCAATTTTTAGGATTTATTTATCCAGCCTATGAACAAATTATGACACATGCATCTCGAATCCGTTCGCGGACAATGGGACATTTTACGGTGCCAATAGTCATTCGTGCGCCCTATGGGGCGGGAGTGCGCGCGCCCGAAATCCACTGTGATAGCACCGAAGCCCTATTTACCCATATGCCGGGAATCAAAGTCGTTTGCCCATCGACTCCGTATGATGCAAAAGGGTTGCTGATCGCGGCTATCGAGGATCCGGATCCCGTTTTATTTTTAGAACCGATGAGATGCTATCGTTCATCTCGCGAGGAAGTGCCGGAAGGAAAATATACGATTGAGATTGGCAAAGGAAAAAAGTTGCGTGAAGGGGACGATGTGACGGTTATCGCTTGGGGAGCGATGGTGCCGGTAGCCATGAAAGCAGCGGAGGAAGCGGCGAAAAAAGGTATTCAAGCCGATGTCATTGATTTACGCACCCTTTATCCGCTTGATCGGGATCTCATCGCCGAATCAGTACAAAAAACAGGGCGCACGGTCATCGTTCAGGAAGCGCACGCGACAGGCGGAGTGGCCAACGATATCGTCTCAATTATCAACGATACATCATTCTTATATCAAAAAGCGCCCGTTGAGCGAGTGACGGGTTTTGATGTCCCTGTGCCGTTTTTTGCGCTTGAGGATTACTATTTGCCGACACCAGAACGGGTATTGCACGCAATTGAGAAAGCAGTGAAGTTTTAGTTGGAGGGGGTATAGGAAATGTTGGAAGTCAAGCTTCACGATATTGGTGAAGGAATGACCGAAGCGGTTGTCATCCATTATTTTGTCAAAAAAGGCGATGATGTAAAAGCCGATCAGCCGCTTGTCGAGGTGCAAACGGATAAAATGGTGGCCGAAATTCCTTCGCCAGCGGCGGGGACCGTCCTTGACATTTTCGTTCCAGAAGGTCAAACAATCGCGGTCGGAACGACATTGTTGTCTTTGCAGACGGAAGCGGTTGGACATGAGCAAGCGAAGGAGCAGGCCGCTGTGACGGTCGAAGCGGAAGTCGAAATTGAAAGCGAACCAGTCATAGGCGAGCCTGCCAGAACAAATGAAAGCAAAACAAAACCACAACGAATTCTTGCTTCGCCATACACAAGAAAAATTGCGCGTGAGCATGGCATAGATTTATCTCTTATTCAAGGAACAGGACCAGCAGGACGCATTACTGATGAAGATGTGTATCGCTATCTTCAAGGGCAACAAGCGCCAACACAACAAGAACAAGCAACACGGCTAGCTGCTCCAGCGGCCGAACGCGAGCCTGCGTCCGTTACGGTGACAAAAGAAGAAACGAAAGAGGAAATGATCATTCCGTTCCGTGGCCGCCGCAAGCAAATCGCGAAAAAAATGACGCAATCGCTCTTTACCATTCCGCATTGCACGCATTTTGAAGAAATCGATGTAACGGAGCTTATTGCGTTGCGCGAGGAATTAAAGGAACATAATGTGAACATTTCGGCAACAGCGTTTTTCATTAAAGCGCTCTCGTTGGCGCTGAAACAGTTCCCGATTTTCAATGCAAAGCTTGATGAGGAAAACGAATGCATCCGCCTTGAGAAAGAACATCACTTTGGCATTGCGGTTGACACAGAAGAAGGATTGATTGTTCCGGTCATTAAAAATGTTGAAAAGAAATCGTTGCGCCAAATTCATGACGAAGCGAAAGCGTTGACAAAGAAGGCGATGGAAAATCAATTGTCATTAGCTGAAATGACAGGCGGAACGTTTACGATCAGCAATGTCGGCCCGCTTGGAGGAAGCATTGGGGCAACGCCAATCATTAACTATCCGGAAGTGGCGCTTGTGGCGTTCCATAAAACGAAAAAACGCCCTGTCGTAATGGAAAATGATGAAATTGCTGTGCGCTCGATGATGAATCTTTCGATGTCGTTCGATCATCGCGTTGCCGACGGAGCGACAGCGGTCGCATTTACGAATTGTTTTGCCAAACGAATCGAAAATCCGAAATTGATGTTGATGGAGTTGATCTAAATGGTCGTAGGAGAGCTTGCTCACGAACGTGATGTCGTTATCATCGGCGCGGGTCCCGGGGGATATCATGCGGCGATTCGCGCCGCACAGCTTGGACTCACCGTCACATTAGTCGAAAAAGAGGAGCTTGGCGGCGTTTGTCTAAATAAAGGATGTATTCCATCGAAAGTGTTTGCTCACGCGGCGCAAAGCATGACCAGCGTTCATCACATGAACGACATGGGGATCGAATGGGCTCATGTGGCTTTCCATCCTGGAAAGCTTCAACAATATAAAACAAAAGTGATGAGTCAGTTGCGTCAAGGTGTGGAGGCGCTCTGCAAAGGGAACAAAATCGAAGTCATGAAAGGAACGGCTTCCTTTTTAGCGGAGGATCGGATCGGGGTGGAAAAGGGGGATGCGTTTGATGTGTACCGGTTCCGATATGCGGTGATCGCCACTGGCGCTTCGCTCGTTTCGCCGGCTTCTATCCATGTGGACCACAAGCGTGTGTTGAACGCCTACTCTATTTATGGATTAGAAGAGCTTCCAGAGCATCTTGTCGTCTATGGCAGTGATTATATAGCGCTTGAAGTGGCAACAAGCTTTCGTGCCTTTGGCGTCAATGTGTCGCTTATTTTAGAAGCCGATGATTTCGCTTTCGATTCTTCGATTAACCGCGAATTGCAGCGTTTGCTTAAAAAAATGAAAGTAAAAGTCTATAAGAATAGCCGATTGATCAAAGCAGCGAACGATGGTGAACAAGTGACTGTTTCCTTGTCTGTGAAGGAGCAGGAAACAGTGACGATTGAGGGGTCTCATCTGTTTGTTTCGTGCCGTTTGCAAGCGAATATCGAAGAATTGGGCATTGAACGTCTTGATCTAGAGCGGACAGAAGAGGGATTTATTCACGTGGATGCTCAGTCTCGAACAACGTTACCGCATATTTTTGCCGTGGGGGATGTGACAGGAGGACCAGCGCTTGCTGTCAAAGCGATTAAGCAAGGGAAAGTAGCGGCGGAAACGATGGCAGGAAAGCAATCAGAAGCAGATACGACGTTTCTGCCGACGATCGTTCATTCGATTCCGCCGATTGCCAGCGTCGGGATGACGGAAGAAGAAGCCAAAGAGCAATATAAAGACGTTCGCATCGGACAGTTTCCGCTCATTGGAAACGGCTATGCAAGCATCATCGGACAAAAAGATGGCTTTATTAAAGTGATCAGCGATGCCGACAGTGAAATGGTGCTCGGTGTCCATATGATGGGGGCCGGAGCGATTGAACTCATTTCAAGCGGAGTGATCGGACTTGAAATGGTAGGCCGCGAGGAAGATTGGAAGTTTCCACTTTATCCGCATCCAAGTATCAATGAAAGTTTATTGGAAGCAGTTGAAGCGCTGGGTGCTGAAGCGATTCACCTTCCACCGCTGAAACAAAAAGGAGCGGTCTCAAGCTGAGACGGCTCCTTCAAAAATATCACGATGATGTTTTAAAAGAGTTTGTTGCACTTTAGCGAGAGAAGGTGCTCCGTTTTCAAATGTATATGAACCAAGACGAACCAAAGAGTATTCATTGCCAGGATCGAAAACAACTTCGACAACCTCTTCACTTCCGTCCTTCATTTCTTGAATAAAACCGATATCCGATACCTTTACATCTACTTTTTTATATTTTTGCAATAATACATGATACCCTTTTTTTAGCTCTTCCGTAAAAATGGCTTCCGTGCTGATCAATTCATGAACAACCATTGTTCAACTCCCCCGATTTTCTAAAAATGATCCATAGAGAATATACGACTAATCTATGAAAACATGAATCCTGTTTCGCTAACGTTCACAAAATCGTCATATCTATTTGAACGTTATGTGACAGACTGTTTTTGTCTTTATATTCAAGCGATGTGGAACTGGATAGATTCAGAATTGAAAAAATGGACATCAATAAAAAAGCGAAAATATTTCAAGGAATGGAAAGCATGACGGAAAAGTGACCAGATGATCAGCTGATTTTGCCGATCGTTTTTGTTATACGGATCCGTGCTGACAACGACTTTGGAAAACGGCCTAAAGTTTTATCATATAAGAACATGTTGAGTTTCATCTATATGAAGAGGCGAGTGATGAAGCAAGAATTCAATGTATTTATAAATGAGGAAAATTTTGATATGATCACAAAAAGATAGAGAGTGATCGTTTTGGTTAGAAGGAGAGAATCGAATCGTAAGAAAGAATGTGAGAAGGAAAGGAGAAGCTCATAGATGCAGCGGGCAATACTCATGTATTGGAGCGGGACGCGGGGGAGGTTCATTGGCTGAAAAATGGGCTCCTGCATCGATGATTTCTCATGTTTGATTGAATACGGGCGAGAAAACGTTCAGAGAGGAGGAGAATGGAGATTACGCTCATTCGTCACGGAAAATCTGCGTGGCAGGAAAAAAAGCGATGGATGAATTCCGCGCAGTTTGCTCAATGGATTGCCGCGTATGACGCCGCAGGCATATGTCAAGATCATCTGCCTCCCAGCGAGACACTGAAGAAAGCTCGGAAGGCCAGCGTTTTCATTACAAGCTCATTGCCGCGTGCTGTTCAATCAGCTGAACATCTTTCTCCTTTGTGTGTGGTGGAAAAAAACGAACTATTTCGCGAGGCAGAATTGCCTGTTCCATTTTCTTCTATCCGTTTTTTGCGGCTTCCTGTATCTTTATGGTTGGCGCTGGCGAGAATTTGTTGGTTTTGCGGGTATTCTCCCGGGGTGGAATCCTATTCACAAGCAGTGGTTCGTGCTGAGAGGGCTTCCCAGCTTCTCGTGGAGTATGCGAAACTTCACGAAACGGTAGTCGTTGTTGGGCATGGCTGGTTTCACAAGCTAGTAGGAAGACAGTTGATAAAAAAGGGATGGAAATGTTGTACAAGCAAGAGCACTTCTTATTGGCATGCTTGTACATATATTGCAGAATAAATGCTTTGATCCTTTATCTTTCATTCACATATTTTCCCTAATTCTGTCATAAAAATGAATCAGAAATGCAGAACGGGAGAGGGGAAAGTGCGTGAGGGAGAACGAAAGCCATCATGAAGAGACAAGCGAACAAGAACAAGTGAGTCAAGAAGAAGTAGTGCCATCGCGCCAAAGGATGCGAAAGCAGATTGTGTGGCACAAACGCTATCGAGCGTTTTTATGGGCTGCGATTTTGGGAGTTGTTTTTTGTTTTTTTATTGGTGTGATGATGAAAGGGTATGCTGCACTAAAAAATGAAATGAGCAAGGAAGCGGCCGTTCATCAATTTGAACAAGCGCTTAAAAAGAAAGATGTGCGCACATTGAAAAACTATATTCGGAGCGAGGAAATCACGGTGAACGAAAAAACGTTGGCCCCCTTGTTCACATATGTCGATCAGCATCCAAAGGCATATGAGATGCTTGAACGTGATTGGGAGCGGCAATGGAACGAAAAGCATGTCTATATAAAAGGGCTGACATCCATACCGCCCATTTTTACGATGAAGGTGTATGAAAAACAATTTTTTTTGTTTCACCAATACGTGTTTGAGCCGACCCTTTATTCGTTTGTTATTCGTCAAGAAGAGGAGGCTACGGTGCTTGTGGGTGGTAAAGCCGTTCAAGGCCAACCGACAAAAGAACCGTTTGTGAAGAAGTACGGTCCTTATTTTCCTGGCCTGTACACAGTAACGATAACGACTAAAAAGGAAACGAAAACAAAAAAAGTGGTTTTATTTGGCGGCAAGCGAGTACATGAGATCCAATTTTGAGAGAGGGAGATCCATCAAAAGGGATCTCCCTCAATACGTAAAAACAGCATGAACAATAGCGATAATCGTTACATCCTGTGTTTGAATCGGCGGAGCGGCAGATGCGGCGAGAACAGTCGTTCGCGGCTGTGGGGAAGGATGAATCGAAGAGATGGTTTGCTCTTTTAATTCGATTGGGGTGTCGTGTAAAGGAAGGCTGAGCGTGCGGGCAAGAACGATCGCTTTTTCTTGAGCATTTTTGACAGCGAGAGCGAGAGCTTGCTGATAATAGGGCTGTTCATGCGCGAGTTTAAATTGCAGTTCGCGGGCGATATTGGCTCCGTTCGTTACAGCCGCTTCGTAAATCATGCCGACCGTTTTTACATCTTTCACTGTAATTTCAAAAAGATGTTCGACCTCATATCCTGCTAACACGGCGATATTGTTTGTATACGTATATTTTGGATAAATTGAAAACGAGATCGTATCGATTTCTTCCTTATGAATGCCGATCGCTTCGAGCGCTTGAATCATGGCGTTTACCCGCTTCGAGTTGCTGGACAGCGCTTCAAGTGCGTTTGTATGTTCTGTGCGAATACCAAGTGTGATCGTTACAGTATCCGGCTTCACATAAAGAATGCCTTGACCAGTGACAGTGATCGTTCGCGAGCGTGGGGCGGCTCCCGGTACGGAAGGTGTGGCGTAATACGAATACGGGTGAGCATCATGCATAAGAACACCTTCTTTCCTCTATGCTGCGTTGCGATGGTCGTCATCTTCAAGCGCATACCAATAATAGATGCGCGGCAATCTAAAATAACACCAATATTCTTGTAACAACGTCAAGCCAACAAATGCACACATTTGCCAATCAATATATTTCATTTTCAATTCTTCATCTCCTTCATTGGCAATCCTTGCTATAGTCAGCATATTCAGGCTTGAAGTTGTCTTATGACTTTCGAAAATGAAACAAAAATCGCAGTTGCTTCGTATCAAAGGGGAGGACATGGTATAATATCAATAATCCATTTATTTAAGGAAGGGATAAAAATGAAACGATTGTTGATGACCCTTTGGCGGTGGTTTGTTTCGTGGAACGTCGGTTTTATAACAGCCACGATCGTTTTCTTTCTTCTTGATTATCAATTTTTTCTTTCATTTATATCAGGAACAGCTGCTATGGTGCTTACCTCTTTCTGTATGAAATGGAGATCGCAGCGAATTCATGCCGGCGATCTCTTAAAAGAAGAAAAAGACTATATACGCACACAACTTGCAGAAGCGCGAAAAAAATGGCGAAGAATGCGGCGGGCGCGTTTAAAGATTCGATCAATGGTGATGTGGCAGCGGATATCACACATTAGTGCTACCGTGGATAAAATGATTCAAGCGGTTGAACGGCAGCCGCAAAAGTTTCGCGTCGCTCAGTCATTTTTCATCCAAGAGCTGGATTCGGCAGTGACGATGATTGAAAAGTATGCCTATCTTATTCACCAACCTGTTCGCAGTGAAGAAATGAAGGAAGCGCTGCGCAAGACGGAAAAGCTTTTAGAAGAACTGGAGAGCTCAGCTGAACAGCAGCTTTTGGCGATCCTTTCGGATGATGTGTTCGATTTAAAAATTGAAACCAAGCTGCTAGAGCAATCGCTTCTTGAAGAACAAAACAAACCAAAAAACACAGAGTGGAGAGAGGAGAAAAAGTATGAAACCGTCCGATAACGAAGCAAAGAACGAACTTCGCGAGCAAGATTGGACAAGCTCGCTTGATTCGCTCCTCGAAAATCCTTTCTCTTTGCCTGCGGAACAAAAGGCAGGATCTGTTGAAGAAGAGCGACCAAACAAGCTGATTGATTCACTTAAGCAGGAACATCGTGAAAAAGCGCTTCAGCTTGCCAAGCAAATTGATCCGAGCAATCAGCAGGCGATCGTTCAGTACGGAGTAGCTGCGCAAGCAGAGCTGTCAAAGTTTTCGCATACCATTTTAAATCATGTTCAGGCAAAAGATGCAGGACCTGTTGGCGAAGTGATCAGCTCGCTGATGACCAAAATTAAAGAAGTTCGCCCAGATGATTTGTTACCGGAGAAAAAAGGCTTCTTGTCGCGGATTTTTGGCTCTGTATCTAAATCGCTTCAAGGGATGGTAGCGAAATATCAAAAAATCGGTGTGGAGATTGATAAAATTGCGGATCAGCTGGAAAGGCATCGTCAGTTGCTATTTCGCGACATTATGATGCTGGAAACGTTATATGAGAAGAACAAAGAATATTTTGATGCGCTCAACATTTATATTGCGGCAGCCGAATGGAAGCTTGAGGAATTGCGAACCGTGCTCATTCCAGAAAAAAAGGAGAAAGCTCAACAATCAGGAAATCAAATGGAAATGCAGGAAGTCAATGATTTATTGCAGTTTGCTGACCGTTTAGAAAAGCGGATTCATGATTTAAAGTTAAGCAGACAAGTCACCATTCAAACGGCGCCACAAATCCGGATGATTCAGCATATGAACCAAACGTTGGTCGAACGAATCCAATCTTCCATTCTCACCGCCATCCCATTATGGAAAAATCAAGTCGTGATCGCATTGACGCTCTTTCGCCAGCAAAAAGCTGTACAAGCGCAAAAGCAAGTAGCGGAAACGACCAACCATCTATTGCTCCGGAATTCAGAAATGCTGAAAACGAACAGCATTGAAGTGGCGAAAGAAAATGAACGCGGCTTGATTGATATTGAAACGCTAAAGAAGACACAGGAAAACCTCATTACCACATTGGAGGAGACGCTCAAAATTCAACAGGAAGGGCGAGTGAAGCGCCAGCAAGTAGAGCGCGAGCTTGTGAATATGGAGGAACAGCTCAAGCAAACATTGTTATCATTAAAACGAGAGGAATAATCAAAAAAGCTGACCGCATTTATAACGATGGTCAGCTTTTTGGGTTTTTATGATTTGGGTCCAATTCTTCTGCCGTTTCCATTTGTACAGAAGGAATCAAAGGCTTAGCCGGATGTTCTTCGGCGGCTTTGCCATCGCGCAATACGATTTGCTGCATATAGGCGTGAAAAGGCGCTTCACCAAGAGCAACAAGCAACGCTGTGAAAAATGAGGCATTCAATACCGCGGCAGAGGCGGTATAAAAGCTGCCAACTCCTATCCATAGTCCAAAAAAGACAAGGCCAAAATCGGCAATTGTTGCTGACAGATTCCCAAAACGCGTTAAAATCCATAAATCGCCAATTGCATAGGCAAAGCATGTCATCACAAGGCTCAGCCATAAAAGCTCCGCCGTGGATACTCTCAGAAATAAAGGAATAATCGAAAAAAATATGGTTGTAAGTAAAATGTACTTAATCACAAGAGAAAGAATATGCTTCATTGATAAACGCCATCCTTTTATATGAATTATTCCGCAGGACGATTCGGTCCGTTCAGCTTCTTATCCCCGTACCCTGTCTTTTTCGGTTGGGAATGGGATGGATTTGGTTGTTTGCAACTTTTATTGTGTGAAGAGTGTGTCATGTGCTCGCCACCTTTTTAACCATATTTCATGTCATCGTTAGTTTGGCCTATTTTCTCCAGTTTATTACAACCATAACGTTTCTTTTTTATTTTCTTTTACGTTTACATTTAAGAATGAATCGCGAGGAATGGCTCAAAATAGAAGGTGAGTAACGGTTGAGTACACTGTCCATCACGATGATGAAGGAGGAAGTTAGTATGGCTGAAAAGCAACAAGGTGATTTGAAAAGAACGGAAGAGATTCAGAATAAGGAAGTTAACGACCGAAGATCTTTAGGATTTTCAGAAACTCATGAACAAGTGAATGATGTATATATGGAAGGAACAATCGATGAGGTGTCAGAAGAAGAGTAAAGTGTTATCGTTAGGATAAGTTATGTCACATTTTATAACATTATTTGTTTTTTATAAGGGAGACATAATGGATCATGAGTTGACACGTAATGAATATAAACGCAACGGAAAAGTTGAATGGACGATAACTGTAAAAATACAGGCCTTAGAAAATTCTCGTGACTTACTTCACATCTCTACGGAGAAGGGGGGACAATGGGCCGTTATTCACGTTTCTGTGAGCGGCATTGTTCATGTAGGCCGACGCTCCAAGCCTGTTAGGTTTCCTCATCGATTATCATGTCAAAAGAACGCCTTCAACAAGGCGTTCTTTTTTATGTAATAATAATTTACAAAAAAATTAAAAATGTAATCGTTTTCTTAAAAAATAATGGTTGCTACCGTGAAATATATGTAATATATTATAACATATATATGTTATGTATAATAACAAAGGAGAAGGGGAGATGAAGATGAGTCCAAAAGAAATATCGTTAGCGCTTGACTCATTATGGGTCATGCTTGGGGCTGTATTAGTGATTGGAATGCAAGCGGGATTTGCCCTATTAGAAGCAGGATCGACGAGAATGAAAAATTCGGGCCATGTTGCCGGAAAACAAATTTTAAGCTTTTCTATTGCTTCTTTGGCGTTTTGGGCGTTTGGTTTTGCGATTACATTTGGAACTGGTAACAGCTTTATTGGAACGGAAGGATGGTTTTTAAAAGAAGGAGATGGGACATTTGATGCGTTATCGTGGGCAAATGTACCTCTGGCATTGAAGTTTTTATTCCAGCTTGGATTTGCAGGAGTATCGCTGGCGATTGCTTGGGGAGGTTTTGCGGAACGGGCGAAACTGGCAGTGTACTTTATATTCGGAACGATTTTTACCGTATTGATTTATCCGGTGATTGGCCACTGGGTATGGGGAGGCGGCTGGCTTGGAGAAATGGGAATGCAGGATTTTGCAGGTTCGACTGTCGTTCATTTGCAGGGAGCCGTTGCTGCGCTGATTGCCACCATTTTGCTTGGGCCTCGTATCGGAAAATTTAATAAGGATAAAACACCAAATGTGATTCCAGGACATAATCAAGTATATACCGTCATTGGCGGCTTTATCTTATGGGTGGGTTGGTTTGGATTTAATGCTGGAAGCACGATGGCTGTAGGAGACGGATTTTTCGGCTATGTCGCTTTGACAACCAATCTAGCAGCTGCAGCTGGAGCCGTAGCGGCGATTGTTACTTCGAAAATTATGATCGGAAAAGCGGATATTCCAGCGATGGTCAATGGTGTTTTAGCGGCTCTTGTTGCGATTACAGCAGCGTGCGCCTTCGTTGAACCATGGGCTGCGGTCGTCATTGGAGCCGTAGCAGGGGCGGTTACATTTTGGACATCTGTATATTTTGAACGAAAAGGAATTGATGATCCGATTTATGCGTTTTCCGTTCATGGCATCGCCGGAGCGATTGGAACGATTTCGACCGGATTTTTTGCTTCACCGCGCTTGGTAGAAATTACTGGAGTGGGGGAAGCGGGACTTGTTTATGGAGGAGGATTCCATCAATTAATCGTTCAGGTTGTCGGCGTGCTGGGGGCAGCTGTTTATGTCGCAGCGGTGTCATTTATTGTCCTGTTTCTTCTTAAGAAAACGATTGGGTTGCGTGTTACGGCAGAGCAAGAAATTTCTGGACTTGATATTAGCGAGCATGGATCATATGGTTATCCAGAGCAATTAGATCCTGTGTTTATCAACCCTTCCACAAAATCAGTGGTTCAACAGTAAAGATGAGGCTGCTAAAGGATCTTATTCAACAAATCAACCAAGCTAAAACGGTGGAGGAGTTAGGCCGTTTTCATCAGGAGCTAGCCTATCAGCTGCGCGGTGTGATGGAAAGAGAGAGAATTCCCTCTCTTTCCTATGTTTTAAGTGATGTCCATGATGCCATCATGAAACAAGCGATCGCGCTTGCCGAGGAAGCGGCTAGACGCGCGTCTGTAGGCAGACCGCCGGCTAGATGGTGCTGGTATGCGATGGGCAGTATTGGGAGAGGAGAGCCGACGGTATGGACAGATCAAGATCATGGCATTCTGTTTGAATGCGCTGCTGAAGCCGAGGAAGAGTGCTATATATTCATTCGTTATTTAGCTGAGATTGGTACAAAGTATTTATATGAGATGGGTTATCCGTATTGTACAGGAAATGTCATGGCGACAAACCGCAGATGGAGTCAATCGATCCGTCATTGGCAGGAACAAATCGCTACTTATATCGACCACCATTTTCCAGATGATATCCGTTTTCTTCTGATTGCGATGGATATGCGTCCCATCTATGGGGCGAGTGAATTAGTGGTGGAAGGCAAACGGTTTTTGATTGACCGGATTCACCACCATTCTCTTTTATTAAAACGAATAGGGGAGCATGTGATTTTTCCGCGGGTTCCGCTTGGTTGGTTCGGCAATTTTCAACTGGAGCGTTGGGGGCCATATAGCGGTTGCTTGCATTTGAAGTACAGCGGCTATGTCCAATTAGTGAATGCGCTGAAGTTTTTGGCTTGTCAAGGAAATATTGCGTCGATGCGGACGAGAGAAAGATTAGAGGAAATAAGTGCCCAATCGCTTTTGCCAGCTGAACTGGCGGAAGCGACGCGCGAAGCATTTTTCACATACGCATATTTTCGGTTGAAGTATTCGCTTGCGATAGACAACAATGAATATGTTTCCGTTCACATTCTTAATCGGCATGAACGAACGCAATTAAAACAAGCCATGAAGATTTCCCGGCGATTACAGCGTTTAGTGATGAGGCGGGCTGGTGGTTTATCCGATGAATGAACAGCAACGTTTTTGGCAGCGAGCGCTTCGCCTGCTGTCCCTTGGAGTTCCGCGCGAAAAAATATCGGCTGCATCAGAAACGGAAGGGCGAACTTTTCAGCAAGAAGCATGGGATCGAGCGATGCTAAATGAACTGAAGAAAAAGCAGATCAGCATGAATACGCGTCTTGAGCAGATTCCTTTTATTATTGTTGACACAGAAACAACAGGATTTTCTCCAAAGAATGGCGATGAAATTTTTGCGCTGGCCGCTGCCAAAACCATTAATGGAACCATGAAGGATTTTTATTTTACGCTTGTTTGTCCGGAAAAAGAGATTCCGGAGCATATTTCACAATTAACAGGAATTACAATGGAAGATGTCCGGCATGCACCGCGTCTAAAGGAGGAAATGAATCATTTTTTAGCATTGATGGGAGAAGGCATTTCAATGGGCTATCATATTGCGCACGACCTTGCTTTTATTAACCATTTCCTTTGGACCAACTACAGAACAAAATGGACGATGCGCTTTCTAGAGCTGCAGCAGGTGATGGAAGCTGTTCACCGCAAGCCATTTTCTACGCTTGATTCGGCCTTGGAGCATTATCGCATTATCTGTGAAAAAAGGCATACGGCTGATGGCGATGTCCAAGCGATGGTGCTGCTTTGGACGAATTTATTGCAAGAGTTGAAACAAAAGCAAATTGAAACATTGCATGATCTATATACGCTACTAAGCATCTATTCATAAAAAAGCTACCGTCCTCGGTAGCTTTTTTACGGTTTTATGAATGGGTTGGCGTTGGTTCAGCATAACCTTCTTTATATTTCGCATCAATCATGCTGCGAATTTCTGAGATAGATTTGCCTTGCTCGTATGCTGTAATGGACTCGGCCGCAATCTCTAAGCAAACTCCGCATTTCGTGGCGTGGTCATCCCATACAACGGTGCCGTCTTTTTTATTTTCGTAAACAAAGCAGTCATAGTTATTTTTATGGCCGGCAGATTGTCCGCACCCGCAGTAGCAGGGAATGCTTTCAAGCAGTTCGCGATGTTGCGCGGCTTGTTGATAAAGAACGGCCATATTTTCATCATAGGAGTTTAAAAAGCTAGGTAAATGATCAACGGATTTTGTTGTTTCTCGTATATCTCCGGAGCTGGTTGTATAGGTTTTGGCGTGCTGTTGATGGTCTTGATCTTTTGCTTTTTCTGTAGAACAAGCGCTGATAAGTAGGCTTAAGGAGAGGAAGCACGCTGCCAAAGATGTACGTTTCATTGCTTTTCATCCTTTCATTCATCATTACGTACTTTGAATCTAGCATAAGTTATGTGAAACAGCAACTTTTTGGCGACGATGATTTTTCGGCGCCGTCCGTCCTCCTATTCGATATCTGTTGCTTTAAGTCGAATGTGATGCGAAAAAAAGCTGCCCTGATATAAAACAGGCAGCTTTCTTAAAAACTCCTTATTTTTCTAAAAAGTATTTTTCGATGTCGTCTAGCATGAGGTTAGCAGCAAGCACACCGCCAGCTGTATTCCAAATTGTATCGCTGACCTTGTATACCTTTCCTTGTTTAGCAACATTTAAGTTTTTAAAGAGTGGATCGTTAATCCATTCTTTTTCTAGCTCGTTCGCTTTGCCATCCCCTGTTTCATAGGTGAAATAGAACAAAATGTCACCATCCATTGCTGGGATTCGCTCTTTTGTGACGCCAGTTTCAGCAAAATCATTTACGTTTTGTGATTCAGGGCGGGCAAAGCCGAGCTGATCTAAAATGATACCGGAAAAGGAATCTTTATGATAGATTCGGACATCGCCCGCCATAAAACGAACAATGGATACCTTCATATGTAACTTATCGCCAAGTTTCGCTTTTAAGTCGGCAATACGTGAGTCGTATTGTGCAATGATTTCTTTTCCTTTTTCTTCTTTATTTACCGCTTTAGCGTACAACATGAAATTTTCTTTCCAACTGCCGCGAAGGGTTTCAGAAAATACAGTTGGCGCGATTGCTTTCAATTGTTCGTAAATTTTTTCTTGACGTAATTTGTTGCCGATAATTAAGTCGGGCTTTAATGCTGCAATGGCTTCAACGTTTGGTTCACTTTCAGTGCCAACCTCTGTTACATCCTTCATTTGTTTTTTGATATGGTCGTACCAAGGGTCTCCAGTCCATGATTTGACAGCCCCGACTGGCGTGATTCCTAAGGCCAAAAGCGCTTCTGTTCCTTCGTTTGTCAAGATGACGATTCGTTTTGGCGTTCCTTTTATTTCCGTTTTGCCCATCGCATGCTCTACTGTATAGCTTTGGGCTTTTTCCTTTTCAGTTGTTTGTGCTGGTTCTGCTTCCTGTTTTCCGCCGCACGCAGTCAGGCTGATAAGCAAAGCAAAAGCAGCGGCAATAACCGTAGTGAGTTTGAAATGTTTTAGCACAGTAAAAATGCCCCCTTTTTTCTTTTTTAAAAAATGATAATCATTTTCATTGACAGATTCAATAATAAAGTCATTGATAACGGTTGTCAATAAGAATTATGATAAAAAATAGGGACTATATCAAATGATAATACTAATTTTAAAAATATAGTTGACTATGAGATTCATTATCAAATAGACTGATAATGACAAGAAACTTTAGTATTTCTATTATTAAGGGAGCAAGTAAAATGTTAAAGACGAATTATGCAAAAGGGTTAGGACTCATGCTGGCGTGTTTGCTGCTTGGATCGAGCATGTGGATGAGTATTATTTTAGGATACACTAACACGAGCTGGAAAATGGCCATAGACGCATTTTTACATAATGACGGTTCAAACGAGCATATTGTCATTACAACTGTTCGTTTGCCGCGCGCATTAATTGGCGCTTCGGTTGGAGCGAGTTTAGCAATGGCGGGGGCGCTGATGCAGGCATTGACAAAAAACCCGCTCGCTTCCCCAAGTATTTTCGGAATTAATGCAGGTGCTGGATTTTTTATTGTGCTTGTTATTACTTTTTTTCATGTAAGCTCTTTTCAGGCCTTTACATGGTTTGCTTTTTTGGGGGCGGCAATAGCGGCTGTTAGCGTATTTGTTATAAGCGCTTCCGGAAAAGAAGGAATGACACCAATCAAACTCACATTAGCGGGGACTGCTGTCGCAGCGCTATTTTCTTCATTGACCCAAGGAATGCTGTCAGCCAATGAAAAAGCGTTAGAGGAAGTGCTGTTTTGGCTTGCTGGATCTGTGTCTGGAAGAAAGCTGGATATGCTGGCCGCTGTTTTTCCTTACTTGTCCATTGCGTGGATTGGCACTTTTTTGTTAGCTCCAAAGGTGAATATATTAATGCTTGGAGATGATGTGGCGGCGGGACTTGGCCAGCGCATAAATATGGTGAAATTGGCAGCGGCCATTCTTGTCGTTTTGTTGGCTGGCGGTTCAGTGGCGGTTGCAGGTCCGATTGGATTCATTGGAATGATGGTGCCGCATATAGCAAGAGGGGTCGTCGGCACGGATCATCGTTGGTTGTTGCCATATTGTGCGCTTATGGGAGGAATTCTCTTAGTTTTGGCTGATATTAGTGCGCGCTATGTGTTAATGCCTCAGGAGGTGCCTGTCGGAATTATGACGGCGCTGATTGGTGTTCCATTCTTTATTTATATTGCCCGTAGGGGGATTTTGAAAAAATGAAGAAGAAATACCTATCGCTTCGCATGACTAATTATCTTTCTTTTCTTATCGACAAAAAAGCAGTCATTATCAGTCTAGTATTATTGATGCTTGGATTAATCGTGTTTTTAGTGAGCTTAGGAATGGGCAGTGCGTATATTTCTCCGTTGAATGTAGCAAAAACGCTTTTTGGAAGCGGAACAGATATGGAGAAAATCGTGATCCATACCTTTCGTTTGCCGCGCGCCATTGTAGCTTTGTTTGTTGGGATGTCGTTAGCAGTAGCAGGGGCCATTTTACAGGGAATGATTCGCAATCCGCTTGCTTCCCCGGATGTACTCGGTATGACTAGCGGCGCAGCAGCGGCTGTTGTTGCGTTTTTAGCGCTATTTAGTGATCAAAATCATTCGTTGACCATTAGCATTCACTGGCTGCCGCTTGGAGCTTTTGTTGGTGCTACGGTATCGGTGTTTTTGGTTTATATGCTAGCTTGGAAAAATGGGATTTCCCCTTTTCGTCTTGTGTTGATCGGCATAGGCATTTCTGCGCTGATGCAGGCTGGAACTACTTTCTTAATGATAACAGGTCCGATTTATCGTGCGAGTCAGGCAAATGTATGGATTACGGGAAGTATATATGGAGCTTCTTGGAAGGATGTCGCTTTTCTTGTTCCATGGGCGCTGATTTTATTGATGATCAGCATTATATCAGCACGTAAGTTAAATATTCAGGAACTAGGAGATGAAATTGCGCTGGGAGTTGGCGTTTCTTTGCAAAGGCAAAGACTTTTTCTTCTCTTGTTAAGCACGGCATTAACAGGAGGGGCTGTAGCGTTTGCTGGAGGAATTGGATTTGTCGGGTTAATGGCACCGCATATAGCGCGAAGACTTGTTGGTTCATCGTTTGGGGCCTTACTTCCTGCGGCTGCGTTGCTTGGCGCGATTTTGGTCATGCTGGCTGATTTAGTGGGACGTACGATGTTTGCCCCTCTCGAAGTTCCTGCTGGTGTGTTTACGGCAGCACTTGGAGCCCCTTATTTTATTTATCTACTATATAAAAGCCGACAATAGTAGAGAGGGAGGAGTATCATGAATTCGTTGCAAACAAAAGAATTAACATTGGCATATGGGGATAGCGTGATTATTAAGGAGCTAGATTTAAGCATTCCGAAAGGCAACATTACGGTGCTGATTGGAAGCAACGGGTGCGGCAAATCCACTCTCTTGCGTTCCATGGCCCGCCTTCTTAAGCCGGTTAGTGGCGCTGTGCTGCTTGAAGGTGAGGAGATTGCCAAGCTTCCCACAAAGGAGGTGGCTAAAAAATTAGCTATTTTGCCACAATCCCCCTCAGCTCCAGAAGGTCTAACGGTTCTTCAACTTGTCAAACAAGGACGCTATCCGTATCAATCTTGGCTACAACAATGGACAAAAGAGGATGAAGCTGCGGTTAATAGAGCGCTTGAAGTAACAGGGATGAAGGCATTAGCTGAACGTTTAGTTGATTCTCTCTCCGGGGGACAGCGGCAAAGAGCGTGGATTGCGATGACTTTGGCCCAAGAGGCGGACATTATTTTATTGGATGAACCAACTACATATTTAGATATGACCCATCAAATTGAGATTCTTGATTTATTATATGAATTAAATGTGCAGGAAAAGCGAACCATTGTGATGGTGCTCCATGATTTAAACTTAGCTTGTCGTTATGCTCATCATATAGTAGCCCTTCGTGATCAATCTGTATATAGACAGGGAAAACCAGAAGAAGTGATTTCATCAGAATTAGTAAAAGAAGTATTTCAAATGGATTGTATAGTGATCCGTGATCCGTTGTTTGGGACACCGCTATGTATTCCGCACGGAAAAGGACGCTGCATTTCTTCGAAAGAAGGAGGAGTGTAATGGAGCTTTCAGACTATGAGAAAAGCCAGTTAAAACCATTTCGTTTTTCCATGAAGCAGACAGATTCACCTTTGTCTATTTGTGTTGCTCAGTTATTCGCTGAAAAGGATTTACGTTACTATTTCGAAAAGCTACAGCAAAAAATGGGGGCACCGAATATGGCAGTGGCCGCTTCGATATTTATCAAGCGCTACAGCTTTGTTGCTGTGATTGCTTTGTATGCCATGTCAGTGTGGAATAAACGGCTGTTTCTTCCGTTTGACCGTATTTATTTAGAAACTGACGATACTGCGGAAATATGGCTGCCTACGTTTCGGATTGAACCTCTTCAATATACACAATCAGCACAAAAGCGAATTCAATGGAGCAAAGAAACAATAGAAGAATTGTTTGCAAATCATCTTTCTCCTTTAATTGGGCAAATCCATCCTATTGCCAAGATTCCTTCTCTTGTTCTATGGGAAAATATAGCCATTTATCTTTTTTGGCTATATGAAACCGTATTAATGAAGGATGAAGTATTTTCTGACATTGCCGTCCAACTTAACGAAGATTTGCAAACGGTCATTCAAACGATGAACCTTGCACGTTTTTGGGAAAAAAGAAAGAAGGTTGGGCGTCGGGTAACCTGCTGTCTCTCTTATCAAACAACAATGGCGCATTCATATTGTAAAATATGTCCATTAAAAAAGGATCATTTCTAAACCTCTCCCGCTTGTGAAAACGGGAGAGTATTTTGTTTATGAATAAAAGGCCAGCTTATTTGTCGTTTTGATTCATGTGTTCTTCGGTTCTCTGACGGTTGAAATCGGGTTATCACTTGCTTGCCCTAGAACGAATGTTTTGTATCCTAATATATGAAATACAACAAAAAAATGAAAGGAATGGCATCTATAAAAAAACTGTAGTTGAAAGAGTGTTGTAACAAGTTTTTTCTTTGCTCAAAACGATCGTTTATCATGTTATAAAACAGGTTTATAGAGAAAATAGCGGTCTATGATTGTATCTTTACAAGAGAAATACGTTTAGACAGATTGGTGATAGGCGCTTTCATCCTGCGCCAATGGACCCGTTTGGCTTCGTTGTCCTTTTCTGCTAGGCGTTTTCAAGCTGAAGACATGACCGTGAATCGATAATATGCAGACAACGTCATCATGAACTTTATCTACAGCCTGAAGCTTAGGAAATTTTTCTTCGTTTTTCGAAAAAAATGGGTTCATTTTGTTGATTTTTGTTGTTATATTAGTAAAAATGAAAGTGTAAGAATCATAAAAAAATGATAAGCAAGAGGGCGACTTTCTGTTGGAAGAGCAAAAAATATACTGGAGAGGTCATTATTCATATGGAAGATAAATTTTCCACTTTTTTTCAACATTTTGTAGAGTCTATTGCCCTCATTGATCCAAATGGGCGTATTATACATATGAATCCGGCTTTTCAATCTCTAATAGGGAAAGAAGCAGGAAATATTCAAGCACTAGGCTTTTCGTTAGAAGATATGGAAAAAGTTCGTTGTGGCCAGGCTGTTCACTATGAAAAACGGGATGTTCAAAAAGCGGACGGAGGATGTGTCACAGTCAGCGCATCGTTTCTTCCGATCCAAAGTGAAACCGATTGCGCCATCTTGTGCGTGTTGCGCGATCGCATGGAGCTCTTGCGAATGGAAGCGGCATTGCAGGAAAGTAAACAGCAACTACGGATGATTGCGGAACATTCGTTTGATGATCTTTTGATTCTTTCCCCTGAAGGAAAACTATTGTATTGTTCATGGTTTCATATATTTGAAGCTTCTGCGGAGTACATGGATATGGAAGCTGTTTTCTCCCGTCATGTACATCCAGAAGATGTAGCAGCGCTGCGTCAAAAATGGGAAAGATTATATGAAACGAAGGAAGAACAATCGGTAGAGTTTCGCAAGAGAAACAGGCATGGTGAATGGGTTTGGATGCAAGGTTATGGACGGTTTGTTGCAAATGAAAATCAACCTTTTCATTGGTTTATTATCTCTACCAAAAATATTAATGAGCGAAAACAATACGAGGATAAACTTTATCAGCTTACCTATTTCGATCCGCTGACAGGCATTGCCAATCGAAGATATTTTGAAAAATATATTTGGCAGTTGATCGAACAGCAGAAAACGTTCGCCTTATGCTATCTTGATTTTGACAAGTTAAAATGGATTAACGATCATTTTTCTCATCAAGCAGGAGATTACTTTTTAAAAGAAGCGGTTAAAAGAGTAAGAAACGCATTGCGCACCGCTGACTTTTTTGCTCGAATTGGCGGCGATGAGTTTGTCTTGCTATTACCTGACATGACGAAAGAAGCAGTGTCTCAATTCGTGGATCAGCTGATTTGCGCTTTCCATCAGCCGTTTCATTATGAAAAACAAATGATTCAGTCGACGCTTTCTGTCGGTATTTCTTTTTTTCCAACGGACGCGGTGGATGCCAACGAATTAATGAAATATGCCGATCAAGCCCTTAGCTACGTGAAAAAGCGTGGCAAGAACGGTTATTATTTTTACCAGCCTGTCCAAAATCGAGCGACTATCATTGAGCGGGATCTCCCGTTTGCCATTTTGCGGGAGCAGTTTTATTTATGCTATCAGCCGAAAATTGAGCTTGGGAGCGGGACGGCGATGGGGGTGGAAACGCTGCTCAGATGGCGGCATCCATCCTTGGGTGAAATCCCGCCGTTGGAGTTCATTCCGCTGGCAGAACAAAGTGGATTTATTTTCGAAATTACATTATGGGTTCTAGAGCAAGCATGCCGTCAAGTGAAGCAATGGCAGCAGCATTTTCATCATTTGAAGCTGGCTGTAAATTTATCTCCTTTTTTATTGAACCGTAAGGAACTGATCGGACATGTGACCTATATTTTAAAGGCAACAGATTTTGCGCCGGAGCATTTGATTTTAGAAGTGACAGAAAGCGGATTGATGGAAAATATTGAAACAGGAAAGCATATTTTGACTGAGTTAAAAAATATTGGCGTGCAAGTGGCGATCGATGATTTTGGAACAGGCTTTTCCTCACTTGCCTACATCCGTAACTTGCCAGTGTCGCTTTTAAAAATTGATCGCAGCTTTATCCAAGGGATCGCGGACAATTCTAAAGATGCCACCATTGTTGATACGATTATTCATTTGGCGAAAAGCCTTGATATTCAGGTGCTCGCAGAAGGTGTGGAAACAAATAACCAGCTTTTGCTTTTGCGGCAAATGGATTGTGACTTTGCACAAGGGTTTTATTTCAGTAAATCATTGGAGGCGGAAAAACTGCAAAAATGGCTCGCGGACTATAACAAAACGGCCTTTCAAACCAATCGCCCCCTCTAAGCGAAGAGAGGGGTTTTTTGTTGTAACCTATCCAAGGGGAAGCCGCTCGCTTGGAAATGACATGTAGGTGGGAATGGCCACCAATACTCTACTCATGTATTTATGAAGGTGAATCGATCGATTCGAGCAAGGAGAATGTTCATCCTTCCGGTGGTGATCAACTTCATTCAGCCAAGGGCGCCTGTAAAGAAAAAGGAATATTTACGTGGATCAAGAAGTAAAAAAGATAGCGCTAGAGAACGGATACCCGAGCCGTGGTTGGCTAGGGGATTTTCGAGAGACGGAGGAGAAGGAGCATGTTGACATTATACGTCACAAGACATGGAGAAACGGAATGGAATATCGAAAAACGATTGCAAGGCTGGAATGATTCGCCATTGACGAAGAAAGGGAGAGAGGATGCGCTTCGTCTTGGAAAAAGAATGGAGAAGATTGATTTAACAGCGATTTATACAAGTACAAGCGGACGGGCTCTTGAAACAGCCAAACTCATTCGCGGCGAACGTTTGATTCCTATGTATGAAGATGAAAGATGGCGAGAAATCCATCTAGGTGATTGGGAAGGAAAGACACATGAAGAGATTCAGCAATTTGATGCTCTGCGGTTTCACCATTTTTGGAATGAGCCTCATGTATATCAGCCGGCGCGCGGTGAGGCGTTTAGCGATGTGCAGCAACGCGCCTTTGCGGCGTTAGAAAGCATTATTGAACGCCACGCGTCAGGCGATATTTTAATTGTCACCCATGCGGTGGTTTTAAAAGCGTTGACGACTCTTTTAAAAAACGCGCCGCTTGAGCGGCTTTGGGATCCACCGTACATTTATGGTACGAGTGTAACAACGATTCAAGTGGAGAATGGAGCGATGATATTGCTTAGTGAAGGTGATGCGTCGCATCTCGAGGAAGTCAAGCATGTATAATGAAATGTCCCGCCTATTATCGAAAGAAGGCGGGACATTTTTTCTTATAGAAGATCAAACCATTGCACGATGTGAGTGGTTAAAAAGGTAACGGCAATCGCGATACTCGTTGGAATCAAAAAGGCGAGCAGCGTCCATTTTTTGCTTTTTGTTTCTTTATAAATATTAATCAATGTTGTGCCGCATGGATAGTGAAGTAAAGAAAATAACATCATATTTAATGCGGTCAGCCATGTCCAGCCGTGATCAAGGAAAATTTGCTTTAACGAATGAAGATCATCGACTTCTGTTAATGCCCCTGTTGATAAATATCCCATGAGCAAAATAGGCAGCACAATTTCGTTAGCTGGAAGACCCAAAATGAAAGCCATTAAAATATAGCCATCAAGTCCAAGTTCACGTGCAAATGGATCAAGCCAATCCGTAATGTAAGTCAGAATGGTCGTGTCACCAATGTGAATGTTCGCCAATATCCATGTTAACACACCGGCTGGAGCAGCGACAGCAACCGCACGTTTTAGCACATACACGGACTTATCTAATGTAGCACGAATAATGGTATCCCATATTTTAGGCCGACGATAAGGCGGAAGCTCAAGTGTATAATGAGTCGGCACGCCGCGCAATGCGGTTTTAGATAAAATCCATGAGACGGTGAGCGTGACAATAATTCCAAACAGAACCATGGCGACGACGACTCCTGCGGTAACAAATGTTTTCCATCCGCCTGTATAGCCTGCCGCCATAAATAGAGAAGCGAGTAAAATGAGCGTTGGCCATCGTCCGTTACAAGGGACAAAATTGTTGGTTAAGATAGCCAGCATACGTTCACGCGGCGATTCAATAATGCGTGTCGACATAATGGCAGCGGCGTTGCAACCAAAGCCCATCGCCATAGTGAGAGATTGTTTTCCGTGCGCTCCTGATTTTTTAAAGAGACGATCCATATTAAAGGCTACTCGCGGAAGATACCCATAGTTTTCTAACAAAGCAAAAATCGGAAAGAATATCGCCATTGGCGGCAGCATAACACTCACCACCCAAGCGGTTCCGCGGTATAGACCTAATACGAGAATTCCATAAAGCCAGTCTGGAGCGTGCAGCTGTTGAAAAGCAAGACCAATATAGCCTTCAAGCCAATTAAAAAAGTTTGCCAGCATACTTGAAGGAACATTGGCGCCGGCTACCGTAATATAAATGACGATCGCAAGCATGGCCAGCATGATGGGAAATCCCCATATTTTCGAGGTGAGCACACGATCTAGTTTCTCGGTCTCATCATGCTTCTTTTGTTTAGTATAGTGAACGGATTCTCGGCAGATCGCCTGTGACGTTTGAAAAAGGGCGGAAACGATCTGCTCACGCGTATCGCCATCTGTCAAGCTTTGTGCCCGGCTCATTAACTCCTCAAATGGATTTAGTGGAGCAGTTGCACGCATAGTGGGGCACCTCCTTTAGAAATTGCCGCGGTTCCTTTTGTAGCGATTGAAGGAGAGACATATCCCCATCTAACAGGCGAAGCGCGATCCAACGGGCAGGATAGTGGTCGCCGATCACCTGTTTGACAAAAGGGACCAGCTTTTCAATTTTTTCTTCAATTGTGCGATTGTACGAAATTTGTAGCGGATTGGTTTGAATATCCCCACGAACCATTTGATCGATGGTATCTAGGAGTTGATCAATTCCTTCTTCATTGCGTGCAGAAATAGGGACAACAGGAACGCCTAGCTTTTGTGAAAGCTTGTGGATGTCTATTTGTATTCCTTTCTTTTTGGCTTCATCCATTAAATTCACGCAAACGATCACTTGACTTGTCATCTCTAATACTTGAAGCGCTAGATTCAGATTTCGTTCCAGAGCTGTGGCATCTAAAACAACGAGTGTAACATCTGGTTTAGCGAAAATGATAAAGTCCCGCGCTACTTCCTCATCAGCAGAATTGGAATATAATGAGTACGTTCCGGGAAGATCCGTAATCTGGTAGCTTTGACCTTTATAATCGAAAAAGCCTTCCGCATGTGCAACGGTTTTTCCTGTCCAATTGCCTGTATGCTGCCGCAATCCAGTTAATAAATTAAATAATGTGCTTTTTCCGGTGTTCGGATTTCCTGCCAAGGCGATTGTATATTGATTATGATTGTTGCTCATTGCGCATCCTCTCCCCATAAATGTTTGAGCTTTCTTCATTTCGTAACGCGATGGTTGTATGGCTGACCCGATAAGCGGTTGGATCGCCAAGCGGACTTTTCTGCAGTACGAGCACCTCGTTTCCTGGTACGAATCCTAAGTCAAGCAATCTTCGCTTCATCGTTCCCTCGATTGCGATTTTTATAATTCGAAACCGTTCTCCTGGCTTGGCATCAGATAATCGTTCAAGTTTTGCTTGGATCACAACAGTTGCCCCCTCATTAATAATTTGTACTAGTATTATAATTTTTCCCTAGACCAACTTTTATTTTTATATTATTCAGCGATGGTCATTTTGTCAATGATTTTGTTTGTTATTCTTTTATAAAGGTGAGGCAGAAAGCGATACAGCGTTTGTTTTTTCTTTGGATGAAACGAATAACGCTTAGGTCTTTATAGGGTGTTATGGATATCTAAAAATGGAAGGAAAAAGAAAAAACGGTTTGTTGGTTTCTGAACATGGTCTTTTCAGAGATGCTTCGTTTTATTTGAAGTTGCTTTTGTTATTCGGCAGTTAAGCGAATATGATGATGGAGAGGTTTTTGTTTGTCGAAAAAGACAGAAAATCGTTGGGCGAATCGAGGAAAAGTCGAATCTTCGAGTTACACTTCTATTAGAAAAAATGTTATTATAAAAATAATCTGAATTTTAAATAAAGAGATGCTTGGGAAACAAAGGGGAAAGGTGGTGAATTCTGCGCAAAACAGCACGTTTTGACGCGGACGAAAATGAAAACGGTTACGGATGGGACCATACTATGGACGCCAACAGAAGAACAGATTCAACAGTCGAGTATCTATCGCTATATGAATTGGCTGCAAGAAAAAAAGGGAATGAAACTGCAAACGCATCAACAGTTATGGACATGGTCGGTGGAGCATTTAGAAAAGTTTTGGGAGACAGTATGGGAGTATTGTGGGGTGCAATCCTCGCATCCGTATCAATGCGTGTTGGAAAAGCGGGCTATGCCGGGAGCACAGTGGTTTCCAGGAGCGCGCCTCAATTATGTTGAGCACGTTTTTCGTCATGCACAAGACGAAAAAACGGCGCTGATTTTCCGCTCAGAGAACATCGCACAACGCGAGATCACATGGAAAGAGTTAAAGGAGCAAACAGCGGCGGTTGCCAGCGCTCTCAAAAAATTAGGCGTCAAACGCGGCGATCGCGTGGCTGCTTATATGCCGAATATTCCGGAAACCGTGATCGCCTTTTTAGCGTGTGCCAGCATTGGCGCCATTTGGTCAAGCTGCTCCACTGATTTTGGCGCCGGCAGCGTTATCGACCGTTTCCAGCAAATTGATCCCGTCGTGTTCATCACGGTGGACGGGTGCCAATATAATGGGAAATCATTTGACAAACGCGATGTGATGAACGAGCTTCGCCAAAAGCTTCCATCGCTCAAGAAGACGATTCTTGTATCATATTTAAATGAACAAACAAAAGCGCCAGATGATTCTGTTTGGCTATGGAGCGATTTGATTCAGGAACAGAGCCAGCTTTCGTACGAGCATGTTCCGTTCGATCATCCGCTTTGGATTTTATATTCGTCAGGGACGACAGGACTGCCAAAGCCGATCGTTCAAGGCCATGGAGGAATTTTGCTGGAGCATTTGAAAATATTGATGATTGAACAAAACATGACGGCTGACAGCACCTTTTTCTGGTTTACCACAACAGGATGGATGATGTGGAATTTTTTGATTGGCGGTTTACTGGTAGGAGCCAAGGTTGTGCTTTATGACGGAAGCCCTACGTTCCGTGATGGCCACATTTTATGGGAGCTGGCCGAACAAGCTCAGATCACTCATTTTGGAACAAGTGCCGCATTTATTAATATTTGTATGAAGCTAGGAATCAGCCCCAAAGAGCAGTACGATCTTTCTTATTTACAAGCGGTTCTCTCGACGGGATCACCGTTGACGACCGAAGGATTTGCTTGGGTGTATGAGCATGTTAAAAAAGATGTTTGGTTAGTGTCGTGCAGCGGCGGAACCGATGTGTGCACCGCGTTTGTCGGCGGCTCCCCGATTTTGCCTGTGCGGGCAGGGATGCTGCAATGCCGAGCGCTCGGTGCCAGCGTTCAGTCGTTTGATGAAAATGGTCAGCCGCTTATCAATGAGGTGGGTGAGCTGGTCATTACCGCTCCAATGCCTTCCATGCCGCTGTTTTTCTGGAATGATGAAAATTACAAGCGTTATAAGGAAAGCTATTTTGACACATATCCGGGAGTTTGGAAGCATGGGGACTGGATTAAAATTGATGAACAGGGAAGCTGCGTCATTTACGGACGTTCCGACTCCACGATCAACCGCGCTGGCGTCCGCATGGGAACAAGTGAAATTTATCGGGCGGTTGAAACGGTTGACGGAGTGATCGAAAGCTTAGTGATTGACTTGGAGATCATGGGGAGACAATCCTTTATGCCGCTATTCGTTGTGCTTCAGCCTGGAAGAAAATTAGATGAGGAATTGAAGCATAAAGTGAAGGAGGCCATTAAAACAAAAGTGTCACCGCGATTTATTCCAGATGAAATTTATCAAGTGGAACAAATTCCGAAAACGTTGAACGGAAAGAAAATGGAAATTCCGATCCGCAAGGTGCTATTAGGCTTTCCGCTTGAAAAGGCGGTGAATGTCGGTTCGATGGCGAATCCGGAGTCGCTTGACTTTTTTATTCAGCTTGCTCAACAACTAGAAAGCCGAGCACTGAATGGATAAAAATAAACAAACGGAAGGCTGTTGTTCATAGCAACAGCCTTTTTCATGCCGAGTAAACGGTCTTTGAAACATCATATGCTTCTGTCGGCGATTCGTCATAGTTGTATGAGCGATAGCGTTAGCTGTAAGATAGATATCGCTATGATGTTCACAAGAAAATAGCAGAAACAAAAAGGAAGGCGTTGATTGATCGCCATATTGACTTGGATGAGGTGAATGATCGTGGTATATAAAGGAAAAGTCGTCGTCATTACCGGAGCGTCAGGTGGCATTGGACGAGCGCTTTTGCAAGCATACGCGGAGCAAGGCGCAACGGTTGTTGCTGTCGATAAAGCGAAAGAAGTGGAAGTGGTCACAAGCAGACTGCAAGCGCAAAAGTATGATGTTCATCCATACGTGTGCAATTTAAGTGTTCCGGATGAGATTGTGAAGATGTTTGAGCAAATCAGGGAATCGTTTGGCCGAATGGATGTGCTCATCAATAATGCCGGATTTGGCATTTTCGTTTCGCCGTATGATTTAACCGTCGAACAGTGGGATGATGTTATCCACACGAATTTGCGCGGCACGTTCCTTTGTTCGCGTGAAGCAGCAAAAATGATGCGAACGCATGGCGGCGGGGCGATCGTGAACATTTCTTCGACGCGGGCGCTCATGTCGGAAGCGAACTCGGAGGCGTACGCGGCTTCCAAAGGCGGTATTTTATCATTGACGCACGCTTTGGCCGTTTCGCTTGGACCGGATCGTATCACGGTTAATGCGATTTGTCCTGGATGGATCGAAACGGGTGATTATGAACAGCTGCGCGATGAAGACCACGCCCAGCATCCATCCGGCCGAGTCGGGAAACCGGACGATATCGCCCGCGCTTGCTTATATTTGACAAATCCAGACAACCATTTTGTCACGGGGATTCAATTGGTCGTCGATGGCGGAATGACGCGGAAAATGATATATGTGGAGTAGCAGAAAACGATAAATGAAGAGGTTTTCACAAAGGAGCTGTTAGTATGGGATAGCTCCTTTGTTGTTTTTTGTGGTTGTGTTCGGCAAGAAATGCGCAGAGAAGATTGTTCAATACTATAGTTTTAAAAAGCGAAAAGTTTGTCAGTGGATACGTTAAAATAAATCGTCATTAATGGATGAAATGTCGCGATTCTATGCACATGTGGTCTAAGGAAAATCGATGATTGGGAGACGAATCTAATGATTGACTTTTACGTTAACGTAAATTAAAATAAAATTCAGAAAAATAAAAATATAGGTGAACTCGATGAATTTCTATACCATCTCCCAATTGTCGCAGGAATTTGACATCAGCACGCGGACGATTCGTTATTATGAAGAGCGCGGGCTCATTGTACCGATCCGCACCGAGTCGGGCCAGCGCTTGTACACGAAAAAGGATCGGGCTGTGTTAAAGCTTATTTTGCGCGGCAAGCGGTTTGGCTTCTCGCTTGAGGAAATTCATGAAATGATTTCGCTTTTTGACAAAGATCGCACCGGACGGAAGCAGCTTGAAAAAACGATTGAATATGGTGAGCAGAAGCTGAAGGAGGTGAAAGAGCGGATCGATGATTGGCTGCAGCTGAAACATGAAATGGAAACGATTTTAGAAGACTTTAAAACAAGATTAGAAGAATTGGAGGGAAGTGAATGAACATTTCTGAACTCTTGGCGCGAAATGCGCGCAAATTTCCGGAAAAAATCGCGATCATTGATGGAGACGCGGTTCTTTCATACAGGCAAGTGGATGAGACGGTCAATCGCCTCGCTTCGTCGCTGCAAAGGCTCGGGCTGAAGCGAGAGGATAAAGTCGTTTTGTATATGCCAAACACGAAAGAATTTGTGTATGCCTACTTTGCGGTTTTGCGCCTCGGTGCGATTGCCGTTCCGGTCAACGCCCGGCTGACGGCTGAAGAAGTGCGCTATATTGTCGAGCATAGCGAAGCGAAAGCGGTCATCGCCCATGATTGGATTTATGAAGCGCTGGCGCCGCTTGCTGGCGATTTCGATCTTCTATGGATCAAAACCGGCGAGGCGAAAGACGGCTGGCGGTCGCTCGCGCAGCTCATTCATGATGGCAGCGCGAATTCGATTGCCTGCCCGCTTCAAGAAGACGATGAAGCGACGATTTTATATACATCCGGCACGACAGGGAGGCCCAAAGGCGTCTTATTTACGTACCGCAATATTTTATCTGTCGCTGTCATGATGGCGCTGGAAACGAAAATGGATAAAGACAGCCGCTTGTTGCATATGATGCCGCTCAGTCACTCCGCTCCGCTTCATTTATTTTTTATTGGCGGCATGTATGTTGGGGCCACCCATATATTATCACCTTCGTTTTCCCCAGAAGCATTGTTTCAGCTTGTCGAACAGCACCGCATTACCCACTTTTTCGGAGCCCCTGTCGCTTATCTGCTTGCGGCTAAGCACCCGCTCCTTCATCAGCATGATCTCTCTTCCGTTCAATATTGGACATATGGCGGAGCGCCGCTGTCAGCTGAAGAAGTGCGATTGGTCGCCAAACAGTTTCGCACCGACCGCCTCATGTGCTTATACGGCTTAACAGAAGCCGGTCCGAACGGCACGTACTTGTCGCCGGAGGAACATGCTCACAAAGCGGGCAGCGTCGGCAAATTCGCTGCGCTCAACTGCGAAGTGAAAATTGTCGATGAGCAGGGGCGTGAAGTGCCAGCGGGCGAAATTGGAGAAATTGCGCTCGCTGGCGAAGGAACGATGAAAAGATACTATAAAGACGAAGAAAAAACAGGAGAAACATTAAAAAACGGCTGGCTTTATACGGGAGATTTGGCCCGTCGTGATGAGGACGGCTATATTTGGATTGTGGACCGTAAAAAAGATATGATTATTTCCGGCGGTGTCAATGTCTATCCGAAGGAAGTGGAAGACGTGTTGCGAACCCATCCCGACATTATAGATGTCGCTGTTGTTGGGGTGCCGCATCCGGAATGGGGAGAAACGGTAAAGGCTTTTATTGTTGGGGCAAAACCGATCGATTCACTCGCAGATCGTTGTAAACGCTTTCTATCAGGGAAGCTTGCTGATTATAAAATTCCGCGCTTATATGAACAGATTGATGAACTGCCGCGCAATGCGACGGGAAAAATATTAAAGCAAGTCTTAAGGGGGATGGGCGATGAAGCAGCTGCGCGAAGCTGATCCAAATTTACTGGAGAATTTAAAAAAATATTTAGATCCAGAGTTATATGGCTATGCAGAGAAAGAGCTGGAGAAGTTTTGGCAGCTTTGTATGACGGAATTTGATAAAAGGGCCGTCCATACCGATCGTGAAGGGCAGCCGAGGTTGATCAAATATGATCGCTTTGGAAATGATGTATCGGAGGTGTGGGTCAACGAAGGCTACCGTCAGACGGTAAAGCAAACATATGAATCTGGAATCGTCGGCTATGTTCATAAAACCATTCCAGAGCTTGGCCGAAAAGGTAACTATATTTACTCTTACGCGCAAGGTTATTTGTTATCACAGGTAGAGCCAGGTTTTTATTGCCCGGTCACGTTGACAATGGCAACGGCCTATTTATTGGAGCATTTTGCGGATCAAGAGCTGAAAAATAAATATTTGCCACATGTCATTTCAACAGGAGAAGTCGAACGATATGAGGGAGCCACCTTTTTGACAGAGCGGCAAGGAGGATCGGATGTTGGAGCGAATGAGGTGAAGGCGGTTCCTTGCGGCGATCATTATAAAATTTATGGTGAAAAATACTTTGCGAGCAATGCTGGCATGTGCGGCGTAGCCATGGTATTAGCGCGCATCGAGGGCAGCGGACCGGGAACAAAAGGACTTAGCTTGTTTCTTGTGCCGTGGCGCACGGACGATGGATCGCTCAATGGCATTCAAATTCGCCGATTGAAAGATAAGCTTGGGGTGCGGGCCGTTCCATCAGCGGAAGTGGTGTTTGACGGTGCGAAAGCTTATGTTGTGGGCGATCCGACAAAAGGCTTTTATTACATGATGGAAGCGCTCAATTTATCGCGTGTCTGCAATGCGGTTGCTTCCATCGGCATTATGAAGCGGGCGCTTGATGAAGCGGTACAGTATGCAGAGGAACGATCGGCTTTTGGGCAAACATTGACCTCGTACCCGATGGTGAGAGAAACGTTGGCTCACTTGACGGCGCGCCAAGAAGTACAGACAAGTGCTTGTTTTGAGCTGATTGCATTATTTGATCGCATTATGCAAGCGCCAGAGCAGGCAACGGAAGCAGAAAAAGCGTGGAATCGGCTATTGATTGCCATTTTGAAAATGCGCACCGCTGAAGAGGCGATCGCTTTTGCACACGAAGCGATTGAGATGCACGGCGGCAATGGTTATATCGAAGATTTTGTCACTCCAAGGCTTCTTCGTGACGCACAAGTGCTGACGGTTTGGGAAGGCACCGCTAATATTTTGAGCTTGGAAGTATTGCGGCTCATCCGAAAGCATCGCATTGAGGAACGCTTTAACGACAAGATGCGCGAGCAGTTGGCGGCGCTTCCCGGACATCTTCGCCCGTTGGCGAAGCCGGTGGAAAGCGGATTGGATGAGCTGATGGAGTCATTGCCAAGGCTGCAAGCGATGCCGGAACATGCGCAAACATACCATGCGAAAAAAATAGCCAATCGTTTGTGCGATCTTTATTTAAGCGTGACGGCATTGAAAAACGCTTCGGAAAGCGAACGAAGCGAAATGATGGCCCGCCTCTTTTTGCAGCACATTTGGCCTCAGCATTTACTGGATTATGAGATGCTTGCGGTCAATTGTTTCGATTTGCTAGTAAATAAAAATAAGAAGATGAGAGTATAAGAGGATCAAAAGAAGCTGGCGTATGCCAGCTTTTATTTTTTTATGGAAAGATTGAAGAGAGCGCTTTTTTGCTAATTTTATCGACATCGATCGATGGAGACAGGGGAGTCATATGATTCGGAGATTGACCAAAAGAGATCATTCCGCTGTTTTTCTTTTTAGCGCAAGAAGCTTCTATCAATCTTTTTATCATTGATGATATCGTGGCTTTTGGTTATTAGCAGGATTTCCAAGAATTATGGGGAGACTTTGACGAACAAGGTGCGCTTCGGGCCGTTTTATGGCGTTTTTATGATATTCTGTATGCTCCAGCCGCGTTTGATGCAGATGGACTGAGATCATTCGCCGAGATCCTGCTTCGATCCGATTTTCCGGAAAATCAGAGATTATGGAGCAATTTGAAAAGCATGAATAGGAATGGACTGCGGTGGGATTCTTTCAATAGCTTGCAGTTACATAGAATCTATTATATAGTAGAAGTGAGACACAAAAAAAGCCCCTTACTCCAAAAGGGGGACAAGCAACAAATCAATCTAGAATCAACCTCTAAGTTTTGCCATGCTATTCCAAAAAGGAGGTGATCAGACATGGCCAAAGATGTGCTCTGTGAAGTGAACACTTGCCGCCATTGGGGTGACGGCAATCAATGCCAAGCTGACAAAATCTACATCATTTCTCATAGTTCCCATGAAAAAGCACAAAGCTCTGCAGAAACAGATTGCAAAACATTCGAAGCTAAGTAATGGAGACAGGGAGGTAAGGAGGTCTGTCATTCCTTCCTCCCGCATTTATTCTAACATGAATGATAATCATTATCAAGCGTTTCTTTTATCATTTATTGGAGATTTTTACTCGCTATCTGTGCTTTCAAGGAAGTGGGATTTTTTGTACTCGGCATATGTTTTGCTGCTACATATTCATTGATAAAAAACTTTGATCCGCTGATGAATAACAAAAAATGACGGATGGAGTCGGACACGGACAAAATATATAGCTCAAAACGGTTATCAAATTTTACTTGATAAAGATCAGTTGACTCAGAAGCTAAAAACTCCAACTTATTCAACATTTTTGACACAAAAGCCGACAGAAGAAGAGTATCTGGAGCTTATCAATGATTTTTGGTGGGATACGACTTATGTTGCTAAAGGACTATGGCGCGATGAATTATACTTTGCCAAGTTTATGCTTGATTCTGTAAGCCGATTTCATTATTTACAGAAAATGGTGGAATGGTATATAGGTGTTCAGTATGATTGGAAGGTGAATCCGAACAAGCATGGCCGATGGTTTAAAAGATATCTAGATGAAGAAACGTGGATCGAGCTTGAGTCGACATTTGTCGGAAGCAACATAGAGGATAACTGGACGGCTCTTTTTGGCATGGCCGATTTGTTTACAAAGTTAAGCGCGAAAGTTGGCCAGTCATTAGGCTATACATATCCTAGCAAAGTGGAAGAAAAGATCAGAGAGTATTTGTTACAAGTAAGGCGGTTAGATAGATGTTAACCTGTCGGACTGTTTTTCCACGGTCGGGGCCAGGTCTAAAGACTGACCTTCTGGCCGTGGTTTTTACTGGACATTCCATTTCTGAGCCTATTCCCCCGCTCTGTTAAGAGGCGGAAGCTGTTATGAACGTCTTTTCATGTATATAAGCTTATATTTGTCCATAGCATTCGTTGCTTTTTAGTAAAATAATGGACCACGAACACTGGTCACCAGACATTCTTTTGGAATATTGGCTGAATGGAGGCAACGGTTGTGTTTTTATAAAAAAAGAGCGGCTTGAAAATTTCCTTTATGGAAACAGGAGATTTCGATATAATGGGAAAAAGAAGATAAGGCAAGAAGAGCGGGTCATAACGATGCGAGCCGCTTGCATTAAGCAGCCAAGTGTTCTTGACTGCGAATATGGACAATTCATAGTGCAGCGCACGTTTCTTATTTTGTCTGTCAATAAGTCTGAATATTCAGTTTATTATTGAACGAATAGGAGCTTCCGTGCAAATATCAAAGGTTTCATCAACCGGTTTCGCGATAAAAGAGACAGATGCTGCTTTGCTTCCCTCTCTTTCGTTTCAAAATATAGATAAAGAGGTGACAACGATGAATTTGCCAATGCAGCTTGAGAGAAAGGCAAGGACAAAAAAGAGAATTGCGATCTCGCTCGCTAGTGTATTGCTTGTTGCGATCGTCGCATGTGTGGCGATTTCCGTCTATGTTGGATGGAATTTAACGCATAAAGAACGAAAACCGATTTTAGAAACACCAAAAGATTATGGACTTGCCTATCAAGATGCCACCTTTATCAGCAAAGACGACGGGCTTAAGTTGAAAGGATGGATTATAGAACCGACCAAACAGGCTCGGATGACGATTATTTTTTCGCATGGCTACGGCGGCAACCGCTACGAGCCCAATGTTCCTTTTTTGCCGTTGGCTCAATCGCTAGCGGCGGAAGGATACCGCGTTATGATGTTTGATTTTCGAGCAAGCGGTGAATCAGAAGGCGATATGACTACGATTGGCGCAAAGGAAAAATACGACTTGCTTGGTGTGATTGATTATGCAAAACATCATTATTCTGAGCCGGTCGCGCTTTATGGTGTGTCGATGGGAGCTGCCACCTCCATTTTAGCTGCGGGAATGGATAAAGATGTAAAAGCGGTGATTGCTGACAGTCCATTTAGTGATTTAGAAAGCTATTTGCGCACTTATATGCCTGTATGGACCCATTTGCCCAACGTCCCATTTACTTACTTAATTATAACGCTTATTCCTATGTTGACAGATTTAAATCCGGCGGAATCAATCCCTATAAAAGCAGTGGATCAGATAGCACCGCGTCCCGTCTTATTTATCCACAGTAAAGATGATCCGTCGATTCCATACAAGGAAAGTGTAAGCATGTATAATAAACATCGCGATGTTTTTGAAATTTGGCTCACTGAAAAGGCCAAGCATGTGAAAAGCTTTGCGATGTACAAAGACGATTATATTCAAAGGGTGCTTCAGTTTTTAGAAAAAGTACAAAAGGCAGAATGATGACGTTGAACGAAGGATTTATGGAACGGGATTCTAGTTGCAAAGCGATCTCAAGCATTTTTCGATGTCCTGGCATGTCGACAGCCCTCCATTGTAAATATTCGAAAACTGGTCGTTTTTATTTGGCAAAAATTCTTGGATCAGTATCTTTTTTAAAGGAATAATTTACCTTTATGTAGTATTAACATCTACGTAGCCATTTGTATGAGGAGGGGATGTTTGTGAGCAATCGAAGAAAATGGTTTACTAGTCAGGATGTTGAAGGAATGATCGAGGAATTGGAAGAGTTTGCGACAGAGATAGGAAATCAGGCCGGCAACAGCAAAGATATAGAGAATCGAAGATTTTATGAAGGAATGGCTGTTGCTTGCAAGCTGATGGCGATGAAGCTAAAGAGGGGATTGGAGTATATTGATGAAACATTTTTAAACTGCGTGTATGAAAATATAAAAGCGCTCAGCGAAGAAAAAAGCCAGCATGTATTTGCGCGAGAAATAAAACAACGATGCTCCTTCTGCCTTCAGCACAAAGAGCCGCTCGTACAGGGGCCCTTTGCGTTGATTTGTCGGGATTGTCTGCGATTTGGCATAAAGGTCATGAGGAGCCGAAATGTCTAAAAGAAAAAAGGTGATGATGGATGGCGCGAAAAGTCGAAGTCGTTCCATTTTCCGAACAATGGGCGGAGCAGTTTCGTTGTGAAGCAGACAAAATGAAAGACGTCTTTCAAAACGGGTGCGTTGAAATCTACCATATCGGAAGCACCTCGGTCCCTGGAATGCGCGCCAAGCCCATCATTGATATCATGGTCGAGGTCCACAATCTTGACGAAGTCGATCGTTTTAATAAGCAAATGGCTGAGCTTGGTTATGAAGCATTGGGGGAACACGGGATTGCGAAGCGGAGATTTTTTCGCAAAGGAGGAGAAGAGCGGACGCATCACGTTCATGTGTTTCAAAAGGGGAGCGAACATATCGAGCGGCATTTGGCGTTTAAAGAATATATGGTCGCTCACTCCGATCAAGCCAAGGAATATAGCAAGCTGAAACAAATGCTAGCGCAACAATTCCCTTTGGATATTGGATCGTACATAGAAGGAAAGGATCCGTTTATCAAAAAAGCGGAACAAGAAGCGCTAGCATGGTATCGCAAGCGAAGAAAGGGGAAATCGAGTGCTGCTGAAATGGATTAAATGCGGTGTCTTTCCGGAGCAAAAGCGGAGGTTTTCGTTCGCACAAGAGCAATGGCAGGAATTAAAGGCGATTTCCGGCTTTCTCCAGCAAATAGGTGGCTGGAATGTAAACGATGCGAACGAGGCCTATATTTTTTCGTTCTGGGAAAATCATTCCGCCTACGAGGCATTTATGAAGCGGGATCACGATGAAATCATGGCGAAAAACAACCAGCGTGGCACCTATCATCGTCTTGCGGTTGACTTGTATATGAAAGCATCACCCAATGACGATACTTTCTCTATTATGGAAATGCTGCGTAAAAGCAATGTGCTGCATGTATGGGAGCGCTGCGAACCATTGTCCGGTTCGTGGAGTGCAGAAGAATTTATTTGGTTTCAACATCTGCATGATCATCGTCGCTTGCTTATCGTCCCTGCTATGCCGCTGACGGATAATGATGGGACGACCGTGGCAATTGAAGAGTCATGGACTACGTTTCGTTTTATGGAGGGGGAAGAAACATGAAGTGAAGAAGAGGGCTTTTGGTTTTTGGGTTGTGCCTGCTGCTTTTTCCGGCGCGCATTTGTGCTTCTCCTGCACCTAGTGAAATAACGAAAGCGAAGGAAAAAGCTCCGGTACACCTGATCGGCGTCGTCATCTCGGATCGGTTATATCAAGATCAAACAAACGAGGCCGATCATCCGTCACAAATTCGTCGCATGGCACTGTCAGTCAAGCAGCTGATCAAGGCTCCCCAAGAGCAATCCTTTTCCGAAGTGATCGTATATTATGTTTATAGGCCCTCGTGGATACAGGATGAACTGGGGAGCGTTCCATTAAGTGTCGCGGTTGGTGATGTGGTTGAAGTATGGCTGAAGCAAGGGAAAAGAGGATGGGAGCCTGCTTTAGGGGGATGGACGGTTCAGCATTTATCATATGCGGAAAAGCGCAGCGAACCGATTCCTGAACCGTTCTTGCATATGGCGGAACGCTATATAAAAACCTCTTGGCGTTACCATTCGGGTGGGATGGTATGGGGCGGAGTCATTTTTTTTCTTTTTGTCTTTGTTTTGTTTGTTAAATTGTTTAATCTGGATCGTGCCTCAACAGAAGATCGATGAAAATGCTGCCTTTTAAGGGAATCTATATGCTGGTGCATCAAGCATTGGAGAGGGTATGAAGTGAAAATCATTCTGTTTGATGGCGCTTGCAGCTTTTGCCATGCAAGCGTTCGATTGATTATTGAAAGAGACCCGCACGCTTATTTTCGGTTTGCCTCATTGCAGAGCGAAGCGGGACAAGCGCTATTGGAAGACGATCGAGTGCCTAGCCAGATTGATAGCTTGATATTGATTGACGGAAACACTTATTATACGAAGTCAAGCGCGGCGTTAAAGATATGCAAGCATTTGCGCGGATGGTGGAAGTGTCTATATGTATTCGTTCTTATTCCACGTCCGCTTCGCGATCTTCTCTACGATTGGATCGCCAAAAACCGTTATCAATGGTTTGGGACGACCGATCAGTGTTTGATTCCAACAGAGGACGTGCGAAGGCGATTTTTGCCATAAGGATACATGGATAAGGGAGGAATCAATGAAATTTTATATTGCCTCAAGCTTCGCTAATAAAGAAGTGGTTCGCCTCTGCGCCCGGAGATTGATCGTAAACGGTTTTACACAGACATATGATTGGACAAAAAACGAGCGTCCGACAGCCATTGAACAGCTTTCACAAATAGGGCAAAAAGAGGTGCGAGAGGTGATGGCAGCCGATTTTTTTATTATGTTGCTTCCGGCCGGGAAGGGGAGTCATGTTGAATTAGGCCTTGCGCTTGCATCAGGCAAGCGCGTTTATATGTATTCAGCTGATGAAGACATCTATCATTCGGAAACAACAGCAACATTTTATCATCTTCCTGAAGTCCAAAAATTGGTTGGTGCATTTGATTGTTTTTTGGAGCGGCTCATTTTTCATGAAGAAACGAATGAAGGGGGAGCATTCTGACGGCTAGCATTTCATGAAAAATTGGAGCGTGATTCACGAGCGAATGACGGCCGGCGCTTCCCGAAGTTTCGTTTTATTTATAGAAACGATCACGATCGAAATCGCCAGTCCATCCATTACTTTTCTCGAACGCAAGGGGGTCGACATTTTTCTGTTTGTTTTGCATCAAGTGTTCCAGCGATCGCCGTATGAAAGTAGAGTTTTCGGCGATATTCCGGCAAAGGAGATAGGCGATTGATAGAATTAGGGAGAATCAAAGACAAAAGGCTTGTAATGGAATCGTAATAGATTTGTAACTGCTTTTTATTCTTTTTGTCATTGATTCGCCATTTTCTTTTAATATAATGATCCATGTTCGTAGAAACGGAGACTATCAATACATCGGGAGGAGCAACATGAAAAAAACGGCGATTTTTACAGGGACACTGATCACGTCTTTATTAGCAGGACAAACAGCTTTTGCTAGCAGTTACACAGTTCAAAAAGGCGATACGCTTTGGAACATATCGAACCAGTATCATACGACGGTTGAAACATTAATGCAAATGAACGGTTTAACTTCTGATCTTATTTTTCCTGGCCAAACATTAAAAGTGAGTGAGAAAGAAAATACATATGTAGTGAAAAAAGGCGATACATTGAGCGAGATTGCTAATCAATTTCATATAACGGTAGATTCATTATTGCAAATGAATCCAGGAATTTCTGATCCGAATTTTATTAAGGAGGGTCAAATTGTTTATTTAGTAAAACAGGTATCATCATCTACCCAATCTACTGCGCCGTCCTCTGCGAATGGCTATTATATTGTAAAGGAAGGAGACACCCTTTCTGGCATTGCGGCAAAGTTTCAAACTACCATTCGCTCGTTGCTTGCGTTAAATCCGCAGATTGCTAATCCTAATCTGATTCGAGCTGGCCAGTCCATTAAGGTGGCAGGACAGCCAGTCAGTGTTGCCGAACAAAACCAAGCAGTGTCTTCCAGCACAGCGAAAAATGAACAGCCGCAAAAGGTCTCTTATTCAAACGAAAAAGTTTCTGCTGATCCGGTGCAAAACAACACAAAACCAACGACTCTCTCTTTAGCTGATAAAATTATTCAAATCGGCGAAAAGTATTTAGGAGCCAAATATTTATATGGTGCTAGTCCATCCCGCACCGATGCGTTTGATTGCTCTTCTTTTATCATGAGAGTATTTAGTGAAGCAGGAATTGCTCTGCCACGCAGTTCATCGGCGCAGGCGCAAGTAGGGACTCCGATCTCGATCAGCCAGCTTCAAAAAGGAGATCTGTTGTTCTTTGATACAGACTTCAATGGAACGATCAACCATGTCGGCATTTATGCAGGCGGCGGGCAAATGCTCAATGCCACCACTTCAAAAGGTGTCACGTATGTATCAATCAATATGGCCTATTGGCAAGAGCGTTTTGTAAAGGCTGTACGCGTTCTCAACTAATCTATTTAAACATTTATTAGTTGAAACGGCTTTGTTTCATCTTCAAGTTTCCTCCTAATTAATGAATGGAAAAGTGATAAAAGAGAAAAGTCAAACGCTTTGAAATGCATTTACTAGTATGAACGTGTTGCAAAACGCATAACGGGTGCATAAAAGGACGCAAAAAATCCACCGTCTTGGAAATCATATACAGTGACCAAAAACACATTTCCAAGGGGTGGACACTATCATGATTTCCAATTTTGTTATCGAACATGCACTGAATAGCGAAATGGATCCTCTTTTACAGGCTTTATTTCAATACATCGACCAACTTTCTTTACCAGAAACACCTTATATAACCGGGCGACCACCGATTTCGAAAAAATCATTGTTAAAATGTTTCTTTTTAAAAACCTATTTTTCCATTGATTCTTTACGTCAGTTAGTGGAAACACTCGATCGATTTGGCTACTTCCGGCGTATTTGTGGACTCAAAGAGGTTCCACATCTTTCTACGTTTTCACGTGCAGGTAAGTGGTTTCGAGAACAAGGATTTTCCACATTTAATGCTCGACTTCTAAAAGATTTAGGTGTTCGGTATCCCAAAATTGTCATCATCGACCTGTACGTCACTCCGAAGCAGTTTTTATGATGCTCAAGCGAGATGGGGGATTCCGACTCGGTATAA